>JAGIAF010000436.1 GCA_017745015.1 Bdellovibrio sp.
ACAGGTATGGGTTCGCACCTTGGCGGTCCAATTTGTTAACGAATGCCAAACGAGGAACGTTGTAACGTTTCATCTGACGGTCAACAGTGATGGATTGAGATTGAACGCCCGCAACACCGCAAAGAAGAAGGATCGCACCGTCAAGTACGCGAAGAGAACGTTCAACTTCAACTGTGAAGTCCACGTGCCCCGGTGTATCGATCAAATTGATAGTATAATCTTTCCAGTGAACTTGCGTCGCCGCAGACTGGATAGTGATACCTTTTTCTCTCTCTAGATCCATGGAGTCCATTGTTGCACCAACGCCGTCTTTACCACGAACTTCGTGGATAGCGTGGATACGGCCTCCATAGAACAAAATACGCTCAGAAGTAGTCGTTTTTCCCGAGTCGATGTGAGCCGAGATACCGATGTTTCTGACCATATCAATATTCCACTTTTTGGACATAATATTACCCTTCTTATTGGTCGTTTAAGTCTTAGTTACTTATTTGAAAGTACTCGAATTATCATCAATTACATATAGATGCAAAAAAAGAATCCAGCTCTACCGGACAACGCACAGCATTGTAAATAGGTAACGGCTGCACTGCCTGAGAGCGAGATTTTAGCGTAAGCTTGGTGGCATGATGAACCTCCACGAACTCCTTAAAAGGAACTTCGAGTTTAGCTCTTTTCGGGGCGAACAAGAAGAGATTTTGCGTAAAGTATGGGCAAATGAAAACCTTCTCGCGTTAATGCCGACGGGAATGGGAAAAAGCCTGTGTTTTCAATTCCCAGCGAAAATCCGAGACGGCCTTGTAATCGTCATTTCCCCGCTAATAGCCCTGATGCAAGATCAGGTTCTTAAAGCTAAAGACCTGGGGATTTCGGCTACGTGCCTGAATTCAGCCATTACGCGGGATGAGCGCGAGCAGCGTCAGGAACGTCTGGCCCGTGGGGATTATAAACTTCTTTATGTGACGCCCGAGCGTTTTCGTAAACCTGAATTTTTAAAAGCCATCGAGGGGCGGAAGATCCAGTTGCTGGCGGTGGATGAAGCCCATTGTATTTCTCAGTGGGGTCACGATTTCCGTCCAGACTATTCTCGTGTGGGGGAGTTCCGCGAACTTTTGGGAAACCCGCCCACTATCGCTTTGACGGCGACGGCGACTCCCGAAGTTCAAAAAGACATTCTTAAAAAATTAAACATCCCCGATGCCGAAATTATCTCTGCGGGTATTGAGCGTCCGAATCTTTCCTTGAACGTGCATGATGTGTACGGCATCGATGAAAAGATTCGCGCCATCGTGGCCCTTCGTCATCAGCACAGCGGTACGGCGATTGTGTACGTGTCGTTGATTCAAACTTTGAAAAAGATTTCGTCGGATCTGCGTCGTCTGGGCGTGCAGCACTTGGTGTATCACGGTGATCTTTCGCCGCAGGATCGCAAGCGCAATCAGAAGACCTTCATCAGTGAAGAGGCGCCGTTGATGATCGCGACGCCCGCGTTTGGTTTGGGGATTGATAAACCCAATGTGCGCTTGCTGATTCACGCTGAAATGCCCAGCACGGTGGAGTCTTACTTCCAAGAGGTGGGGCGTGCGGGCCGTGATGGTTTGGAATCTTCTTGTCATCTCTTGTACGATCAAGATGACGTCAGCATTCAGATGGAGTTCTTGAAGTGGTCCCACCCAGAGCCGGAATTCATTCGTAAAGTCTATCATCTGATTGATGAAAATCGTCTGCGTGTGAACCAGGAAAAATTTGATTTCTTGCGCGAGCAAATGAACTTCCGCAATCGTCGTGACTTCCGTGTGGAAGCGGCGGTGAGTATTTTGGAACGTTGGGGGTGCTTGAATAAATCCGATGATCCATTTCCATTTGCGTGTGTGCATGAGCCTACAGACGAGCAATTTGCGTTGGAAAATGGCCCGCAGATTCTGCGCGCACAAAACTCAAAACTTTTGGAGATGGTTCGTTGGTCGACACAAGAAGTAGAGTGTCGCATGAATTACGTGTATAAATATTTCGGCCACGAGCATGAAGCGCCTTGTGGTAAATGTGACTGGTGTGTTGGAAATCAAAAGTAAACAAAGCCATTGAGAACTTAACTTCCGCGCAGTACCTTTGG
>JAGIAF010000437.1 GCA_017745015.1 Bdellovibrio sp.
GGACAGTTTCTTAGAATCCAGAACACTCACGACAGTTACTCCTGTTTACTCACAGCTGTTTATTTATAAACATCTCGCGATTTTTAAACAGGGAAATCATGAATCTGTTTCTAAAACTAGACAATGGATTGCCCAGACTTCAGAAAAAATAGAGTTTTAAAACTAGCTACCAACGCTGGAAAGAGCCTTTGCGCAAACTAAAGAATGCAAGCACATAGAAAACTGCAAAGCCCAGCAAAGAAACCGGAACGGCGATACTCATACTAACATCAGTCACACCAACAATGCCGTAGCGAAGACCGTTGATCATGTACAACAACGGATTCAACTTAGAGATCATTTGCCAAAATGGATGCAAATTCTCGATCGATAAGAAAACTCCACCGAGGTATGTCAGAGGCAATAAAATAAACGCCGAGAATGCGGACAACTGATCAAAGCTTGTCGCCCAAAATGCGACGGAAATTCCCAAAAGACCAAAGATCAATCCCGCAACCACAATAAAATAAAATGCATATAGAGGATGAGCTACCGACAACACAGTCCCCTGCTGATAATAACAGAAAATAGTACCGACCAGGTACGTAATAACTGAAACCAGGAATCCACGAACCAAGGATGCTAACCCCATAGCCCAGATGATCTCCTGATCACTCACTGGAGCCACCCGAAGATCTTCCAAATCTCCTGAGAACTTCGACGAGACGATCGATGAAGATGAATTCTGGAAAGCATTATTCATAAGCCCCATCATCATCAAACCAGGAATCAAAAACGCCATATAGCTCACACCTTGATGAGCTGGCATGGTACTCCCTAGGGACACACCAAAAATCAAAAGATACAAAAACGAAGAGACGAACGGCGTAATCACCGTCTGAACGATAACTTTAAGAAAACGCGCGATCTCACGACGAAAGAGAGTGAAAAACGGAGTCATCATGAACGCACCACTTTCATAAACGCTTCTTCCAAAGTACCTTCTTCGATTTTCACGTCTTTGATGATATTTACCGGAATTCTAGTTTCCGCCAGGAACTCACCCATCAATTTGCCAGGTGGGACCACAAACGAGAATTCCAAGCCTTCTTGAATAAATAAATATTCAGATTGAATAGGGAATGCTTCGGTCAAAGTTAGGCGGATTTTCTTCTGAGTGTATTGACGAACTAATTCCTTTGTCTCGCCCAAACATTCAAGGCTGCCCAAATTAATAATTCCAATACGATCGCAAAGCTGTTCAGCCTCTTCCAGATAGTGCGTTGTAAGTAGGATCGACATTCCCTCCTTGCGCAACTCTTGAACGAACTGCCAAAGGGTTTCACGCAAACCGATATCCACCCCTGCTGTTGGTTCATCCAACAATAAAAGCTTCGGAGTGTGAACCAAGGCCTTTGCAATCATCAAGCGACGCTTCATGCCGCCCGAAAGCTGTTTCACTTTCTTGCGACGATGTTCATACAAGGAAAGCTTGTGTAACAGAAAGTCGATGCGCTCTTTATTTCGGCTGATTCCATAGTAACCAGACTGGAATTGCAGAATTTCTTCTACATCAAAGAAGCCAGAGTTGATGATCTCTTGATGAACAACACCCAATTGCTTCTTAGTGAAACGAGCATTCTGGGTGACATCTTGACCGAAAACTTCCACCACACCACTGCTTGGTTTTTCCAAAGTGGTGATTGTCGAAATAATCGTAGTTTTACCAGCGCCATTAGGACCCAAGAGACCAAAAATCTCTCCTGGGCGAACATCAAAAGATAAGCCTTTTACCGCATGCTGGCCGCCGGGATAAGTCTTAATAAGATTTTCAATCTTTAACGGTAACATTAGCGTGCTCTTGAAATACTTGTTTGAAATTCCACGTCTGGATTCTCACGCTTCAACCAGTTCAAGTCCCATTCTTGGTTCACAAGAACAACGGGGTTGTCATTCAAATCGACGCACATATTTGCTCCACCTTTAAGGTCTGGAGCCGGTTTACCATCACGAGTTGGCCAACGAGCCACACCGTATGGCAAGCGATTCAATTTAACTTCCAAATTGTATTCATCTTGCAAGCGGTGAATTAGGACTTCGAACTGAAGCTCGCCGACCGCTCCAATGATAGGAT
>JAGIAF010000438.1 GCA_017745015.1 Bdellovibrio sp.
TATGAATGATACCCAAAGCACCATACTGAGCCATGACGCGAGCGATACGGTTTTCCGTCACCGTGTCCATGGCTGCCGAAATAATCGGAGTATTTAAGTATTTATCACGAGCAAAGAAAGAACGTGGAACGACGTCCGTCGGCGTGATTTCAGAATATTGAGGAAGAAGTAAAATATCATCAAAGGTCAGCGCGAAAGGGACTTCTCGTTCCATAAAACAACTCCTGGTGCGGTTCCTTTATTCTGAGTTGATTTACGCAATTGAGCAACAAGAAGCCCGTCAGAAATTGATTATACCAATAGACCTAAGTCCGACGGACCTCACGCTCCAGCTTCGCCGGAGCAATCATTCATACCAAGTTTTGTAGAATAAATAATTATCCGCAGATTTTTCAAGCAACGCGACTTCTTCGTCGGTTAAAGCTCGTTTTACTTTCGCCGGACGCCCTACAACCAAACTGCGAGGAGGAATTTCTGTTCCCTCCGTCAACAAAGATCCTGCACCAATCAGACAATGCTCACCCACTTTGACTCCATCCATAAGAATGGAACCCATACCCACCAGAGTCGCACGCCCCACTTCACAACCATGAAGCATCACCAAATGCCCAATCGTCACTCGGTCATGCAGAGTCGTTCCGTATTTTCCGTAAGTTCCATGAACAACAGAACCATCTTGAATATTCACTTCTTTGCCAATTTTAATCGGCATTACATCACCACGAACTGTGGCATTGTACCAAACCGAGGAGCCATCGCCGACTTCCACATCGCCGATGATACGTGCGTTGTCAGCGATAAAAACTTTTTCGCCAATCACTGGAGATCTGCCGCGGGCTCTGACAAAAGGACTGCTCATAAAACACCTCTAAGATTGATCTAAAAATCTTAGCACATTCTATGGCCGCTGAGAAAAATGTTTTTGTGAGTTCATTGCGTTAATAGGTTCACTCGTAACCAGGCGGAATCCCACTTGAGGACTGCCGCTCCAGATATCGCCTTTACGTCGAGCTCCTGGATTTAAGCGCGAACAATAAACATCCGTACACAAATAAGAACCACCTTTTTGCACCCGTTTCTTCACACCGGGTTCATGAGGATCATAACTTGCTTGCGGTCCTTGGGGATTCATGGTCACTGATTTACGCGAAAGTTGTCGATAATAGTTAGGGCGATACCAATCAGACACCCACTGCCAGACATTTCCAGTCATATCATAGAGACCGTAACCATTCGGAGGAAAACTTCCAACTGGGGATAATCCGGTGAACCCATCTTCGCCCGAATTATTATAGGGAAAATGCCCTTGCCAAGTATTTGCCATGAAACGACCTTGAGGCTGAAACTCACGTCCCCAAGTGTATGGCTGCTTTTCTAAACCACCACGAGCCGCAAATTCCCACTCAGCTTCTGTAGGCAGACGCTTCCCACGCCATTGGGCATAGGCCTCTGCATCGGAATAAGAAACATGAATGACTGGAAAGAGTTCGCGTCCTCGCAAATCACTTTGTGGCCCTTCGGGATGTTGCCAGTTTGCTCCCTTTTGCCAACGCCACCATGGAGATTCCGTCACCCCCAAATCGGTTCCCGATTGTTGCGAAGGACTGAAAATAATTGCGCCAGGTTCAAGCAGTTCCCTGGGCAAATCAGGGTACTCTTTGGGATCAAGAGATCTCTCGGCCACAGTGACATAACCGGTATCATTTACGAATTCCGTAAAGTCGCGATTGGTCACAAGATACTGATCCATCCAGAATCCATCGACATGAACCTTGTGAACCGGTTGAGCATCAAGCACTTCCGGATTCTCATCACCCATCCAGAAATCCCCCCCTTGAATCCAAATCATACTTTGGCCAAAATCGGGATTCACAGGACTATAGAGTTCTTTTTCATTTAATTGAGGCTGAAGGATCTCTTCTGGAAGCGTCGCTGCCACAGCCCTCATTGAATTCTGATATGAGACTCGACTGGCCGCTGCGATAAAAATTCCGGAAATTAAGATCGACGGAATAAGGACGTATTTCTTTGAAAACCACGGGCTCATAGGGCTTCGCCTTTCAAAAGAAAAAATTCTAGATACCTCTAAAATTCTTTCTTTAGGAAATGC
>JAGIAF010000439.1 GCA_017745015.1 Bdellovibrio sp.
GTCAAATGCTAGATTTTTCGATATGAAGCATTCTATGACGGCATCTTTAGTATTATCTATTTCTCTTATAGCACTCCAGTCCTTTGCAGCTCCCAAGGATGAGCTCAGTATCGCTGTGAATGCAGAGTTCGATACAATCAATCCCATCGTAAATACTATGATCGCAGCGGTGTTGGTGGACGATGCCGTGATCAGACCTTTGGTTAAACTGACAACAAAAGGCGAAACCGTTCCGGTTTTGATCAAAGAAATTCCTACCCTAAAAAATAAAAAGCTTTCGATCACTCAAGACAAATCCGGAAAACATCTGCGTGCAGAAATTGAAATTCTTCCCGAAGCAGTCTGGGGCGATGGCCACCCTTTAACCTGCAAAGATCTTGAAGCGGCTTGGAAGATTGGGAGCGATTCATTAGTAGCAACTCCAAATCGCGATGACTATCAAAACATCAAGAGCATTCAAATTGATCCCAAGAATCCCAAGAAATGCACAGTGGCTCTGGAAAAACCGCAGTACAATTTCTATTTAAATCTTCCCCGACCTATTCCCGCCCATATTGAGCTTCCGGTCTTTGAAGCCCACAAAGGCAAACTTCACGGCTATGAACACAATTCTTATTATGTTGCAAACATCTCAAATCCAGGTCTGTACAATGGACCTTATCGTGTTCAAGAAATGAAATTTGGAAGTCATATCACCCTGATTCCAAATGAAAAGTTCTTCGGAGAAAAACCGTACTTTAAAAAAATAGTATTACGTTTTATTCTAAACACATCGGCTATTGAAGCGAATCTTTTGAGCGGCAACGTGCAGGTGTCGTCGTCCTCAGGAATGAGCTTTGATCAAGCTTTGGCCTTTGAGAAAAGAATTAAGAGTCAAAAGCTCCCCTATGAAGTACAATTCGTTCCCGGTGTGATGTATTCGCACTTGGATGTGAATTTAGATGATCCGATTTTAAAAGACCTCAAGGTTCGGCAGGCCTTGGCTTATTCATTTAATCGTAAGGAAATGACTCAATCGTTTTTCGAAAATCGTCAGCCAGAAGCTTATCATTTTTCAACGCCCTTTGATGACTGGTATACGGATGATCCAAAGTTAATTAAAACTTATCTCTTTGATCGAGCGAAGGCTACAAAGCTTCTGGAAGAAGCCGGTTGGAAGATGGGCGACAAAGGTTATCGCTTTAAAGACGGAAAGAAACTCTCACTGACTCTTTCAGGAGTGGCTGATAATAAAATCAACGAACTGATTGCCGTCTATTTACAAAACCAATGGAAACAGATAGGCATCGAACTGCAGATTAAAACTTTTCCGCCACGGGTCTTCTTTTCGCAAACGATGCGCAAGCGTGAATTTCAATTGGGTCTGCTGACTTGGGTGGGCTCACCAAACTCTGTGGACATAAGTTCCTTGAGCTCCACAATGATTCCTTCTGAAGCCAACGGCTGGTCTGGCCACAATCGCTCAGGTTGGAGAAACCCTCAAGTTGACACATGGCTCACGGAAGCTGCGCAAGAGTTTGACGTAAAAAAACGTATCGCTCTGATGAGAAAAGTTTTGAAAGTCTATACCGAGGAGCTGCCGTCTCTCCCCGCTTATTATCGTTCAAACAACAGTATCTACCCCAAAGATCTCAAAGGTTATGAAATCTCAGGACATAATTATACGGAGTTTTTAGATGTAGAGAAATGGCATTACTAGCCCTTTTCCAAGGCGATCAAGAAGTCGATGATTTTTAGAACGACCTTCTTTTGAGATTCTAAGTCCATTGAAAAACTGTGCGGCTTATTCGCGGTTTGCTCTGGCAGAAGCGGTAAATGCACGAATAGCACGGGCTTCAGAGTGAGCTCATTGATGGCGCGAAAGTAGATGTAATTGCAAACATAGTCGCCAGCAGACAGCGAGACTTTGACCTTTCCGATTGCCGCTAATTCCTTTTGCCACTGATCTAGCGGAAGATCGTTAATGAAAGCATCGTCCACGTTGAAATCAATGCGTTGCGAGCCCTCCTTCATCCAATTCAGAGCGACCCGTTCAAGATAAATGGAGTCACTTTCTGCGCGTTGACCGAGCATCAAAATCGAATCGTAAC
>JAGIAF010000043.1 GCA_017745015.1 Bdellovibrio sp.
GTGATTACCGGAGGACTTCATGCTGGCCAAGTACTCTTTCACCTTGTTGTCCGTGTCCTTTTCTTGGCAAAGGTCAATCATACCTAAGATAAGATTTAGAGGGGTGCGAATCTCATGACTGATGCTTCCGAGAAAGCGGGATTTTGTCAGCAATGCTTCTTGCAAGTCTTGGTGAGTTTTTTCTAAGTCGTGAGTTTTCTCGATGACCATGCGGCTGACTTGACGATTTTGAGTCACCAGAACCCAAAACAGATAAGAGACTATCCAGGTTAGCAAGATACTTAAGAGCGCCGTAATAACTGGGGGGCGAAGATAACCTTTTGGTTCCGAAGGGCTAAAGTGAAAATGGACCTTAAGGCCTGTTTGTTGCGGTTCACCCAAACGTAAGGTTTGCAAAGTGGTTTCGGAGTTTTCAACAGTTAAGATATCTGGATTATAGCGAATAGATTTATTGGTGCCGTCAGAGGTGATAGTCCAACCATGCCCTGAATCTGTGTCTTCGATATCCATGGACTCACTGGCACGGAGATCAATTTTTTCAAACAGTGTGAGCAGGGGAGCCGAGAAAATAAAAAAGACGTTGGGATTGTTTCGGGATTGAATGATGTAGGTGATAAGGGCGACGCCTTCGCGTTCATGAAGGACTGCGCGGCTGTACTCTTTATTTGCGATCTGACTTTTAATGGCTGCAAGGACTGACTTGGAAGTGATTTGTTTTGAAGCTGTCGCGGGCACTGTGGAGTTGGGCGTTGAAACTCTTGCAACCAGCTTCATTTTCGGAAGACCATCTTGAAGCTTGCCGAATTTTTGATAGATCGAGAAACGCTGAAAGACGGTGTAGCGAAGAGACTGTCCTAGATAGGCAATGTCACGGCGATAATCGCTGGGACGTGAGCCGATATATTCTTCATAAGATTGAATGCGCAAAATAGAGTTGGAGAGTAACAAATCCAGACTTTGCACGATTTCACGAGAGCGTTTAATGGACTCCGACTTTTGCTCACTGATTTCGCGATTGTTCATGCGTTGATAAACGCTGATCGAAATAGCAATGCCTAAAATAAATGAAAGCACGGGGATCCATAAAACTAGCTGACGAAGTTTATTGGCGTTGGTGCTGGCAAAGGCGGCGATCTTTTTTAAGGTATTTCTGTACGTCGTCATGCTTATCATAATGATAAAACCAATTTGAAACTGTGTTAATTGGATTTGAAGATTTCTTCAAACGATCTTAAATTCAATGTATAATCGAATTTATAGAGTCTCCTTAACAAGGAACTATATATGGAAAACGAATTAAAGCTAAAAGATGTGATACATCGCCTCCAGACCACGCCAGGTTTCGATGTTTATGCGATTAATCATTTAATTGAAGATACCGGTGCCAATACCGTATTGAGAATTTTGGCGCGTTTTAGCGTGTCTCTTGAAGAGTCGCTTCCGGGATTCGATAAGGGCGGTACGGAATCACAGACTTCCGTGTGGAAGTCGGCCCATAAGCTGGCTGGATCCGCCGAAATGCTAGGCTTTAAAGACTTCGGTCAGAAGTCGAAACATTTAAGCTCGGTCTTAAAGAACAGCGATAATCCGAACACTCATGTCGGCGAAATCTCCGCCTATAAAAATGAAGTGACTGATTTAATTGGTACGATTTCTAAGAGTTTCCCTGAGCGTCAGAACTTTCTTTAATTGAAGCTTTGTAGCCAGCGCCAAGAACCGTTTCGATCTTCACGTTGCTATCAGCGATTTTTTTACGCAAATGACTGACGTGGGCATCAACGGTTCTTTCGGTTACGAACTTGCCGACTCCCCAAACTTGGTCGATGAGCTGTTCACGACTGTAAACTTGCCCCGGACGACTGCACACCATACGCAAGATTTTAAACTCAAACGGCGTGAGCTCAATTTGCACCGCACCTTTTTGTGAAGATCTCCACTCGACGCACATACGATTGGAGTCGATCATTAAATCGCCAAATTGCACCTGTTGAATATTTTGTTGATAAGCGTTCACGGCACGCAAGCGCGCTTCGATACGCGCGCGCAACTCACTAGAATTTGGTGGCTTAGAAATATAGTCATCAGCGCCAATACCAAACGCCGCAACTTTGCTGAGGATATCATCGTCAGAACTGATTACGACGAAGGGGACTTGTTTAGATGTGAAGGAATCTTTCAGCATAGGAAGAGCTTTCACTCCATTCCCGTCTGGAAGTGAGATGTCTAATAATACTAGGTCAAAACTATCACGACCGTTTTGAACCATTTTGAATGCATCATTAATAGACTCGGCCTGAATCAACGTATGGTCCTTCAAGACCGATGTCAGGTAGATGTAGAATTCAGCGCTATCTTCGACGCAGAGTATTTTCGCCATACTTCCGGAATTTTAAACCAGTTTGCGGTTTCTTCAAATCATTTTATTAGAAAGCCAAAAAGCATAATCCAAGATTGATGGAAGAAGAGGAGGTCCTCATGGAGACCCAACTAATAGCCGGAGAGCAAAACTATTGCCCTCTTTCGCTCATGCAAGAGCCCATCGCATTAAGATTTCTCGTTGTGGAAGACGATCAAAGTCAATGGCCTTTATGGGAGAGCATTATTAGAGCGAACTATCCCAATGCAGAAATTGATTGGGAGACAACAGAGTCTGGAGCAGAAGCTTTGTTACGACATTCGTTTCACACTGAGAAGCCTTATGACCTGGTCATATCTGACGTGTTTCTTGAGGGTGAAGATACCGGTATCGATTTATGGACTCGATACGGGGAGGTTTCCGATCACTTCGTTTTTGTGAGCAGCATGAGCCTGCGAAACTTTGATTCTCTGATTCATTCGACGAACGCGCCGAATCCCGGTTTGCCGTTCTATTTACAAAAGCCGCTGTCATCAGAGATGTGCCGCGAAGTTTTGAAAGCCCTTTTATAACTTAGAAATGGAGAACGTTATGAATTATGTAGATATCAAAACAGACTGTATGCCTCTCCCGGATAAAGAACAGTTTTTGGTTTCTTGTGGACGAGTGGTGGAGCGTATTTCCGCTTCGGCCCCTTCGGACAGTCTGATCAATGTGGCGGTGGACTATGACGGAGATGATTTCTTGCTCAGCCTGGATGTGATTTCCGGTGAACTCAATTTCTCTGTCGTCCACGAAGCCAAAAGTCCTTTTGTTGCTCTAGAAAAGATCCATAAGGATTCTATGGAGCGGATTAAAAAGTGGACGGCGACGCGAAAGATTCAGGTGGCTTAAAACTTAAAATCGCCTGAACACAAGGAAGGTTCTATGACGAAAAGAGTGTTGTTAGTCGAAGATGACTTGGCATTAAGACCTTTTTGGGAGTTGATCCTGAAGAGACAGTTTAACGACTACCATCTCGATTGGGCTTTGAGTTGTGAGGATGCCCAACGCCTTATTACTTCCTCCGTGAAGTTCGACGCCCCTTACTCGTTAATCGTTACGGATCTTATCCTTGCGGGTTCAGGCACTGGCGCGGACCTCGTGGAGTTTATTGGGAGTAACCAAAAACACACGCCGCTGCTTTTGGTTTCTTCAACATCGGAAGAAACCATTCGCGGGCGTTATCAGGATCTGGTGAAAAATATTTTGGTGATTGAGAAACCTTTGTCAGTCGCGAAATGCGAAAAGGTTTTCGAGAAGTATTTTAACATTGATCTTGAGATTACAAGTCCACGCATTGAGCTGTGGGTGGGGAAGCCCACCCGCAGTTCTTAAAATCCGATTCCAGCGGAGATCGTGTTCTGGAAGTCGCTTTTTTCCCAATTATTCTCTCTGAATACCACTGTTGAACTTAAGTTAATGGAAACCACACCCCAGTTCAGCCCCATGGAAGCTCCCGCATAGGGATTGTATTCGATCGGTTGTTCTTTGGATGTCGTGACGCCACCTGAAGTTGTTTCGCGAACTGATTTGGTCGCTTGCGCACCAGCGCGAGCCGTCAGATGGAAAACGCCCGGGCGATAAGTAGAGCTAAGACCTAGCTTCAAACGCTCATCGTCGGTTTTAATTTTCTCAGGCGCTGTTGAGTAATCTTCAGTGTCTGAGGCTTTGGTGTATTCTGTTTCCAATGAAAGAAGGTCTACACCCAAGCTCAATCGAGCGCCGTACATAGAGCGTGTTTGTAAATGAGCTGTCGGGTAATCACGATAAACGGTTTCGATACCGTAAAGAGGTTCAACCTTATAACCTGTACCTTTGGCTAAGGTAAACTGCGCCGCAAGTGCTGAATTCACGCCTGCAAAGCCTGCAAGCAAAACAATCCACTTCATTGTAGATAACTTCATCTGGCCTCCATGATGCTTTGTTAGTTTACATAAAAAAAGCCCCAGTTACCCAGGGCTTTTTAAAAATTGGACTAGATTGAGCCGTTAATATTTGAACCAATCTAGATTAAAGCAATAAACCTCTTCTGAGGCGGCAGGACGCATGATTTTTAAGACTTCTTCTATGAATTTCGGGAGGAGCATTCTGATCTGGGCAGCGGCCTCTTTTGAGAGGGACATCGGACAAGAATAGAAGAGATTGCTTTCGTTATACTGATCCATATATTGAAATCCACGCAAGTGCCAGTTTTGCAAATGCTTGATCACGAATGGAGAATCTGGATCGACGTGAATGTAAGTCGGGCCGTAAAGAATTTTTCCATTTTCTTGTTTGCACAGGCCATGCTCCAAAAGAAAGTTCAATGCTTTGGCTGCCATGCTCGGACTGATATTCAATCGTTGCGAGATACTTTGCACATCATTGAACTCTCCAGTGGCAGAGAGATTGCGAACGCCAGTGTAAATCCAGCTCGAATAGTAAACTGCTTTTTCTTCCTCGGTGAGTTCGCGATCTTTTTTAATTCGGCGAGACGTGTTTTTAGAGAGCTGTTGTTGTTCTTTGATTCTTTTTAAAAGCTTCTCTCTTAACGGAATGGTGCCGGCTTTACCGTAATCAACGAGAAGGAAGAAGTATTCGTTCTCTTTATCATTTAAGCCAATGAAGTCGGCGATGTCTGAAGCTTGTTCCAGGCTCAGTTGCTTATCTCCTTTTAAGATAAGACTGATCAGCGTGGAGCTGACTCCGGCGGCGTTCGCAAGTTTACCTTTGAGGCCTTTTTGGTTTTGGCCATCAATCCAACTATTCAAAAACTCTCGATAATTTTGAAAATCAAAGACTGAAATCATATGGTATTAATTTTACTTTAAGTAAAATTATTTGGTTACTTTTTACCTCAAAAATCTAGAAGCGCCGGGCCAAAGTCCGTATAACGGCCGCATCGAGGACAGTTGAGTTCTCAAGAAAACAAACAAGGAGAATGAAATGAAAAATGCAGTATTGGCAACAGCGGTTCTAATGATGGCAGGTCTTTCAGCAAACGCGATGACAGTTTGTGCGGTATCGGCAGAGACTCAACCGAATGAATACACACAGGTTATTGTACAAAAAGTTATCGACTCTAAATTAGGTTACACGGTTGTTTTGGAAGAAGACGGTTTAACTTATGGATTTGAAAATAGCGCAGATCAAACAGCACTAGCGGTGACTGATCGTGCTAACCAAAAATTGTTGGGCGCTGTGAGCTCTTCGAGGAATCCAAACCCTAAAGGTTCTTCGACAGTTTCAATTATTTTGCCAGCCATAAAACGTGCATTTTCTTGCACTGAAACAAACTAGAGGATTTTTATGAAGAAGCTTTTGTTTTTGATTCTTATCGCAATTGGATTTCAAGCTCATGCTGCTGCAGAGGGAGAAAATACTCTGCAGGTCAGTGGAGGTATTCGCTCTCTTAACGGTTTGGTGGGATTGAATTATGATCGCACTTTCGGAGAGCATCACGGTTTGCAAATAGGAACAGGTGTCGATGTGATGGGGCCTGTGGTGACGGGTGGATATCGTTACTTCACTGGTTCAGTAAGTGAAAAGTGCTTTTTCTTCTTTAGCTGTTCTGACAAGTATTATGGCGGTCTTTCTGCTCAGTTTGTGACTCCTTCCACGATCAATATTTCGTCAGGTAGTGCAACGAGTTCCTATGCGACCAATGAACGTTGGATTGCCGTTGCGAACATTGGTAACCGCATGGTTTTTTCCAGCAACGTCACCTTAGATTTCAACTTCAATTACAAGAGCCTGCTTACACCTAGTGAAATCACCAATACTGGCGGCGTCGACTATCAATCGGATAGAAATCTTATTCATACGTGGGAGCAAGGCTGGGGCTTGAGCATGGCTGTAGGCTACCTTTTTTAGTGGCACTAATCTTGGAAGGATGACTCGCGATGAAAAATTCGAACGTTCTAGACACTTTAATTCGTGCGGCAGTTATTGCGAGTGCCGTGCTTTGGCTTGGCTGTCAAGATACTAGTCAGCGTGGGCCCGGCTCGCACCCAACGACGTCGAACGGTCATTTGCCCGGCGGTGACTTCACGGGAACGGGTGATGGCGGCGGCGGCGGTAATGGCGTCAATGGTAAAGTCTATGAGGCATATATCGTTGATCCCTCAACTTTGAAGGCTTACAACGATTTTGTGGCCCCTATTCTTCAAAAGCTAGAGTTGACCTTTATGTATAAAGCGAAAACTTGGTATATAGCACCTCATAAGTTTAAACCTTTGAGTAAAGACGTATTGGGTTTAGCCTTCACTGCGGATGAAACGGAGCAGTTGGCCGTTCAAACCAGCCGAGAAATCTGGATCAATTCAGAGGCCTTCGAAAAAATGAGCGGTGAAGAACAAGGAAAGCTTATTCTTCATGAAATTTTGATGTCGACTTATTTCTTAAAATTCAAGAACAGTCGTGAATGGTGCGAAGTCTTTGTGAAAATGGGCGGTACTTTTGATGGCCGTAGAGATTGCACCGAAATGAGTGACCTTCCGGCAATTGAACCGGAATCCCCATTGCAAGAAAATGACTATGCAAATATTCGTGGTATGACGGGTTGGATTTGGGAAAACTATAAACTGAGCAGCAAAGATGAGGCTTACCAACAATTCGTTCTCAACGACTTTGGTACTCGCATGTTCGGTCATTTCCAAGAACATCAAGAACAAGTCACTTACCCTAAGTCTGAATTGGGCGAGCTTCTGTCCAACACATCTTTGCTTGGCAAGATGCCGACTCAGTGTCGGGGCTTGCGCTTAGGCACTCAAGTTGATTGCTCTATTTCTTTGTCGGATGTGAAGATTCCGGTTGGGCTCGGTTTTGAGTTGGGTGGCGTGCAAATGGATATCCGGGATGAAACAGGTGTCGTGATTTTGAGTCAGCAATTTTTCACTCAAGGTGGAAATCAGTATGAAAATAGCGAGTACGATCCGATAACTAAACAGAAGTTGTTCTTTACCGTGGTCGTAGAGCGTCCATTGCAGAATGCAAAACGTGGAGATCGTACAAGAAATTTGCTGTTGTTCTATACAAAGTCCGGAGATAAAAAAGAAATTTACGCTTTGTTGTTTGTCCCTGTGGTTGTTACTAAAGTTGAAAAGAAGAATGACCAAACAACTTGTTGGACAGACAAACCAAAATCTACGAATAGTGCTAACGATATTTTGGCAGTGGTGAATCCAGAAACTGATTCAAAATACTTGCGCTACTTCGGTAATGTTATTGATATGCAAGGCATTGCTTGCAACTAATGATGAAGTAATTAAAAAAGCCCAGGTTTCCCTGGGCTTCTGAATTCTCTATTTTCTTAAATCTTAAGCTTGTGTCGGAGCTACAACTGGTTGTGGCTGACCTTGAACTTGTTGAGCCGCTACTTGTGCCATTTGGGCTACAGCCATTTGCGCGTGTTGCGCTTGTTGATGGTAGTAGTTCAATTTCGCAACGTACTCTTTTAAAGCTGTGTTTTCTTGTTTCAAGATCACAGATTGGCTCAGAGTTTGTTGCAAATGACTGAAGTAGTCTTGCGCTTCCAATGACTTCTTATCAAGAGCCATCTTCATTTCAACAATCTTAGTCTCAGCAATTTGAGTCAGATTTTTAAGAGCCTCATTTTGTTGAAGCGCAGACAATTCCACTTCGTTGAAGGAAGCAGAGATTTTTTCGATCTCTTCATTAAGAGAAGTGATCGTTTGATCTCTTTCTTCAATCGTCGCACGAAGTTCAGTGCCTGTTTGCTCAAGCTCTTGTTTTTCTGTTTTCAAAGTTTGGATCTCAGCTTGAAGCTTGTCGTACTCTTGTTCCCACAAATCTTGTTCGTGAGCGAAAGCCTTTTTTGCTTTTGCAAACTCCATGGCCGTTTCATCTTTCAATGCATTGGCAAGATCCAAGTCTCTTTGCAAGATGCGAACTTTCTCGAAAAGTCCTTGGCTGTATTTTTTCTCTTCGCTTTGCATTTGCATCGCGCGAGCTTTCAAGCCTTGGATTTCAAGTTGAAGTTGCAAACTCAATTCAAGTGATTTTGCGAGGTCTGAACTCATCTTTGCGTTGTTCGCACGTTCTGCGCTGAGTTGATCAGCCAGAAGTTTTGATTGTGCGTCTAACGTTTCAGATCCGTAAGAAACATTCTCAAGAGATTTAATCTTCTCGCGAAGTTCCTCTTGTGAACCTTTCAAATCAGAATTGAATTTCTTCATCTGAACTTGCATCTGTTCATACTTCGGTTGTTGAGGCGCTTGTTGCTCTTCCTCAGATTGCGAAGTTGAAAGCTCGTTCAGTTTATTACAAATTTCATCAAAAAGTTTTTCGTGCTCAGGAACTGAAGATGTTGTCATAGACTTCATTGTGTTCTACAGACGGAAGTCGTGTCATCGAAAAATATTGACAAGAGTCTAGGCTCTCGATTTAGGTCCAGTGTCGGAGGTAGTGATGTTCGTGCAAAGAGTTCTTCGTTATGTCATGGCCGTGGTTTTCTCTCTGAGTTCTATTGCTTTTGCGCAATCTCAAGAAACAGGTTTGTTGGGTGATATCAAGCAACCACAACAAGCCTCTGAATATATCTTTAGATCTTCTCCTAAAGAGTCTTTGATCAGTGTGCAGCTCTTGGGTGGTGTCACTCGCCCGGGTATCTACTATGTTCCACCCAGCACAGATCTGTTGAAGCTGATCACACTTGCCGGCGGTAATAACGGCAACGGGGATATGTCCGAAGTTTTGGTTCGTAAGATCGAGCCAAAGACCTGGGCCGAGATTAAATCCAAAGCTGTGACTGAGTATCAAGGTGCTTACGAAGTTGATGCGGAAAAAGTGATTAAGTATGGTGGTGCAAAACAGCTCAGACTTGCTCAAGATGACTTTGTCTATGTCCCGCAGAAATCATATATGGTGAGCAGCGATGCGGCTCGCACGATCACCTTAGTATCAGTCGTGTTGGGGATCGCATTGACGGCGATCCTTATCGATAAAAATACCGGCAGTCATCATCACTGATATGATCAAAGCTAACGACGGACGCATTTTATTTTTAATTAAAGCCCTCGTCGCATTAGTGTTTTTGTGCAAAGTCTCGCTGGGGGGCTTTCTGCCAATTCCGCGGGAAGTGCCTTATTTGATTTTTCAACAAGGCATGCATCCTTACGTGAATGTGGCATTGTGCGGACTGCTTGGAGGCCCATTAGTTTTTCTGTGGCTGCGCGTGCGCCAGCGGCAGCATTTGAGTGGATTTTATAAGCTGTTTGTATTTTTTCTGATGATCACCTTGGCCGTGGAGACTCTCCTGCAAATTCATTACGTCAATCCCGATGAATCTCCGGTGATGCAAATAGGGGCGACACTGGTGGCGATTTTCATGGTCGTCGTTTACGGTCTGATCATTCCGAGTTTGTGGAATGTCCAAGATTTTCTAAGATTTGTGCAACGCTGGACCGGCGCTCTGGTTTTACTTTCGTTAGTGGTTTTATTTATCTCGCCAGGCTCCGCATTTAAGGGCGGTCGTTTCATCGGTGTCTTTAAACATATTCCTCACATGGTGACCTGTGCGACCACGGCATTTGTTTTCTCTCTCGGCACTCTTTTGCAGGATTACAGACTGAAACATAAGATTTGGGATGTGATGATTCTTGTTCTAAGTTTTCTCGCGATTGTTTTAACGGGAACCCGTTCGTCGGCGGGGGCGGCTATGGTCGCGTTTGTTGTGACCATGGTTTTGCATGAAACGAAAACCAGTCGCGGTCGCATTTTTAAATTCGCATCTGTCAGTTGTATGATTACGTTCTGTCTTTTCTTTGGGCTCCAGACTTACGAGTTCGCTCACGGAGTAGCAACGGGTCAGACTTCCATTGGCAGTCGTCATGCTCAAGATGGTATCGCCTCGCGCATGGAAGAAGTGGAACGTGGCAAAGAGATTTTCATGGAGCATCCGTGGTTGGGTCATGGCTTGATGTCGAAGTTTGCCTCTGGAAATGATGTGGATGTTTCGAACTACAATTCATTTAAGGATCCGCACAATATTTTCGTCTCTGCAGGAGTGGTGGGTGGTTGGCCGATGCTGATCCTGGCGGCTTTCGCCATAGGATTTATGACGATCGGGGCGCTGAAGGGGATGAAGTCCTTAAGTATCGCCAAACGGCAGATTGCGATTTATTTGGTGGCCCATATCCCCATTCTAATTATCTATCATATTCATCTTTCTGTAGGGGGGATGGCCGACCGTCTCTATTGGATGGTTTGGGGTTTTATGGCGGTCTCTGTTTATGACTTCGGTGACAAATTGGGGTCACCTATCAGGAATCTAGGCAGTTACGAAGGCTCATAACGAAATAAACGCCATCTCATTTTGGAACGCTCCTGGCAAAGGTGATCCTCGGATTAATTTATTATTTGAGGAGACCCTATGAAGCTAGGTTTATTCGTAATTGGTATGTTGACCAGTGTGGTGGCTTTGGCGCAAATCGAGCGCACTTCGGCACACTCAGGCACTTATTCTATGAGTGTTATTAAAGCAGTCGATATGAAGTGTTCCAAAGACCAAATGCGCGCCGTCTATAGCGAAGAGGGTGGCGGTAAGATCCTGGCTCACCTCTGCGATAAAGAATATCGTCAATGTATGCGCGATGGTTCCTGCGTGATTGAAGACCAATATGGCGAGCGCATGGGCTTGAACTATAGCTTCTATAACGAGAAGAAAAATCGCTCGTTCTTCGCAAAAGTAGATCTTAAGAAGTGTACATATGGTTACGGCATGGGCCGCATTGATGACGAAACAATGGGTTCTACTTGCTTGATTCCGTACTTCACGATCTCAACAGATCCTACAGAATATAAAATCGGTGACGTTCTATTTATCCAAGATCTTGTGGGTGTGAAGCTTTCCACGGGTATAGTGCATGACGGTTATGTGATCGTTGCAGACTATGCTGAAGGTTACATCGGTTCTGGTAATGAAATGATGAGTATCTTCACAGGTACTGATGCTGCGAACACGAAAGCAAATGCACTTTCAGCTATCGGCTTCTCTGACTTCGGTAAAGGTTTCCAATTCCGTACTGTTTCAGAAGAAAAAGCCAAAGAAGTTCGTGAAAAACGTGGATTCAAAGTGGTTAGAACTTGGAAAAAATCTTTCGTAGTTCCAGGCAATCCAATGCTTGATGGACAAGAGTAGGAGTCAGACGTGAAAAAGTATCAAGCACTTCTCGTAATATCTAGTGTCTGGGCTCTGACAGCATGTAGTGGTGGCACTGGCCATGTATACACGGAACTAAAAAATTCGGTTAGCGACAATGAAAATGCAGCGACAATGTCAGACTGGCATTTGAGTGAGTCGCATCCAGAGAAAGTTTTCGCTCGTTGGAACGAAGAGATGATTCGTAAGCAAATCACTGGCGACGAGGTTTGCGATGCTTTGAATCAGTTGACGGATGATGAACTGACGCTTTTTGAAGAGGAAATTAAATCGAAAACAAACGCGGGTCTTGTAAATTCTTGTAAGGAAGATCTTGAGGACCGTTTGGAAAACCACTGGCAAGCAGAGCGCGCGGGTTTGACGGCAAACTTGGATAACTTCGTAGCTGAGAATGCTTCGGCAACGGTGAACCAAGTGAAATTCGCAGATGCCGTTCAGTATCGCGACACTTCAAATGGTTACTATGCGGTTTCTGCTGATATGGGTCCGAAGCAAGTTCTTTTGACTTTCGATGATGGTCCTTCTGGAGCCTACACACAGTCCATCTTGAATACGTTGGCGAAAGCGAATGTTAAAGCGATCTTCTTCCAAATGGGTAAGTCTATTAAAGCCAACCCAGATATGGTGAAGGCTGTTGCGGCTGGCGGTCACTCGATCGGTGGTCACTCTATGACTCATAGCTGCTTGGGTAGCAGAACGATTTGCAAAAACAATAACGGTGGCCACTTGTTTTCTACGAAAGAAGCATGGGCTGAAATTGTTGGCAGCTTAAATGCTGTTCAAAAAATCATTGGCTGGGTGGATCCATTTTTCCGTTTTCCATATGGTGAATCTTCACCGGAGTTGAAGGCGCGCTTGGCTTCTAAAGGCATCGGTGAGTTCTACTGGTCGATCGATAGCGAAGACTGGAAAAAGAAGCCATCACAAGCGGTTGTTGACGACGTTATGAAACAGTTGAAGGCGCGTGGTAAAGGCAACATCTTGATGCATGATATCCAACGTAAAACGGCGGAAGCTTTGCCAGAACTATTGAGACAGCTTTATAACAACGGTTATCAACCGGTGTTGTTGAAACCGAAGACGGTTCTAAAAGGTGAGTTGGCAAGTGACACTATAGGTGCAATTGCTCTTGATCCTCAGATGAAATAGCAGCGTGAAAGATAAAAATAAATAGAAAAGGCTGACACAAGTGTCGGCCTTTTTTATTTTCACCGATCAATTTCAGGATCTTAATCCTCATTACAGAATAGACACAGGCCAAGCCTGCGAAAGGGTGGCAAAACATTTCATGTCGGTTTGATCACGAGTGAGGACTGCATGAACGATCAGCATATTGAGCCGGAGTTGAGCGTCGGCGAAATCATGAAACTCTATCTTTCTCATTGGAGAATGTTTGTCTTCTTTACCGCGGTTCTTTTTGCGATCAGCATAGTGGTTTATGCGATAAAGATTCCATATGTAGCCACAACATCGATCATCTTTAATGATTCCCAGAACTCTCCGGTTCAAGCCTTCTCTGCGCAATTCTTTGGATTGTCGAAATCTGTTCAAGAATCGAAAAAGGGTAGCAGCCTTCTTTCAAAACATATTGAGTATTTGAAAACGCGTGAGTTCTTTGAAGCCGTTCTTGCGAAAATTCCAGAGCGTGGCGAAAGCACAGCTATCACATTGGAAGAGCGTCAGGGGTTCGTCATTTTGAAAGAGAAATATCTCGATCATCTGAATGAAGCCCCCGAAAATAAGATCATTTTCTTGCAGAAGCTCGATAAGTGGACCCGCGCTCAACTGGATGCTGATTTTGAAATCAAAATTTCTGCGGCAACACCGAGTCGCCCGGTTTCTCTCTTTCTAGTAAATACTGTGACTGAAGTCGCAGATGATCTTTTGAAGAAGCGTGAGATGCATGAAATCTCACGGGTTGAAGATTTCATGAAGACTCAAAAAGCCGACGCGGATGAAAAGCTTATGGCTGTTGGCAAAGAGCTCGCAAGTTTGCAAACCAAAGACGGCAGTATTTTGCCTTTGGTATCGAAAGATAAGATCGGTGACTATGTCAGTGATCTTCTGGTTCGCGGTAACGAAATCAAGTTAAAAATGGCTGAAAATAAAAAGCTTATTGAATATTTGAACAAAGGTCGCTCAGCGGGTTCTGACAGCACTATGTATGGTGTGGGCGGCAAGGTCGAGGCACTGAAGATTGAAAACAGTCTTCTTAGCGATAAGCTCAGTCAAATTCAGTATTCCATTGACCGTGTAAAGGCCGAGAGCAAGCAACTTCCATTTCAGGCGCAAATGGCCGAGGACTTGAAAAAGAAGTCTGAGCTTGAGTTCACTCGCTATAAGGAACTTAGCACGGCTCTGGCAAAATTAGAGGCGCAAAAGCTTTCCATTGGCAGCCGCTTTGAAGTTCTCGAAGCGGCTCGTTGGGAGACCACACTTCCGCAAATCGGTTTGATGTCGTTGGCATTGTTGTCGATTTTGTTAAGTCAGTTTATGGGTTCGTTGATTATCTACTTCCGTTATCTGTGGAATCCGAATGTGGTGATTGCGCAAGCGTCGCGCAATTTGGTAATCTTCGATAATCACTCCATGGATCCAAGAGTAATCATCGAAAATTCGAAAATTAAATTCAGTGTGAAACAGTCCAAGAACGAGTTCCTGACCGGGCCGTCTTCGGAGCTTAACCAATAGGGGATATCATGAAAAAGCAAAGCATCTTTGCCGCTTTCGCGGCCGTTTGTACTTTGTCAGCGTGTGGTAACAAGGTCAGCGACGAAATTCGCAGCACCATCAAGGTTAACCAAACGGCGGCTTCCCTTGCTGAATGGGAGTCTTCTCCTTCTCACCCGGAAGTCGTATTTGCGAAATGGCGCACTGAGATTGCGAACGGGGACCGTAGCAAACTGCAAAGTCAGATTTGCTCGGAACTTAAAGCCCTGGATGGCTTAGCTCTGACGATTTTTGAACAAGAGATTAAAGAGGAAATCAATCAACCCCTGGTGATGTCTTGCAAGAAGGAGTTGTTGGCGCAGCTAGAAAGACACTATGCAGCTGAACGTGCCACAATGAAAGTGCCCATCAATGCTTTGAAAGTGATGGATTCGGGAAATGACTTTCAGTTCCCTTCGAACGTGCAGTTGCGTGATGTTAGCAACGGCTATTATGCCAGAGCCGGGGACGTAGCGCCGAAAGAGATCATTCTTTCCTTTGATGATGGTCCAAGTGAATACACGCCATCGATTTTGCGTTCATTGAAAGAAGTGAACGCAAAGGCTCACTTCTTTAGCATGGGAAAAAATATTCGCAGGAATGTTGAGATTTATAAGCAGGTAGGAGCAGAAGGACATGCCATGGGCACTCACTCGGTGACCCATCGTTGTTTGACACCGTCACCGGTTTGCCAGCGCCTTTTGGATGGCAAGACGCTTACCTACGATGAAGCGCTTGATGAAATTCGTGGTGGCCATCAGGCTGCCTATGATGTCTTGGGATGGGTTGAGCCGTTTTTCAGATTCCCCTATGGCGAGGCGACTCCAGAGTTGAGGAATTTTCTAAAAGAAAATTCTATAGCTGAGTTTGCCTGGAACATGGATAGTGAAGACTGGCGAGCTAAGACCAATGAGGAAATTATGACAAAGGCCCTTGCTGAGCTCCAAGAAAAGGGCCGGGGAATCATCCTATTCCACGATATCCAGAGAAGAACCGCAGAGATTCTTCCGCAATTCTTACGCGAGCTTTACAACCGAGGATTCAGTGTTGTATTACTGCAACCAACCGACGCAACCGCTCGGTACAACAGTAAATTGGTGAAAAAGCCCGTACCGTAAAGAATGAGACCGGATAAAGATCGCCCCTCGACTTGGAAACCATATAAAGAAGGAATGTGCAATGGCTGCTATGGCGGCTGTTGTACCATGCCAGTCGAAGTAAAACTCTCTGACCTCATCCGCCTCGGCGTCACCGACGAAGACGAAGCCGCCGCCGGCATTAAAAAACTAGCAAAGCGCTTAGTAAAAGAAAAAATCATCGTCTCTTACCGCGCCGGCACTGAATTCTTCATGCTCAGCCAACGCAGCAACAACGACTGCCATTACTTGCACCCGATCACACGCTTGTGCACAGTCTACGAAAAACGCCCAGACACTTGCCGCCAATTTCCCAAGATCGGCCCACGTCCTGGCTTCTGCCCTGTGGGGCCCAAGTAGCTTCGCTGGAAGTATCCAGGTATCGGTTTAATCTAAAAAACTTTCCTGCCGGTATTTGTGTTGATTGTGTTGCGAGCAGAGGATCTGCAAGTTTTGAAGATCATTCGATCCTCCGGCCCATACTGCTTGCCTGTGATCTACTTGCAGAAAACGAGTGCTTCCGCAGATCTTTCCCG
>JAGIAF010000440.1 GCA_017745015.1 Bdellovibrio sp.
ACTCTGTGGTTCAAGAAAATCAAAAGCATTTCTTGGTCGAAGTTGATAAGAAGAAACATCCGTTAGTTAATTCAGCAAATTTGATCAAATCTGATTTGGGAAATCACGGTCACTTCTTAACGTTCAACTTACCATCTACTGAAGCGACTCAAGATTTGGTAAAATCCATGAAAGCGCAAGGACTGCTCACGGATTCCCGTGGCAATCGCCTGCGTTTTGGTTTTGGTCTTTATCATGATAAGAAAGATGTCGAAGCAGCGGTTGCGAAGATTTAGTCGCAACCGTAGCAATCGTTATGGAAGTTAGCCAAAGCTGAAAGCTTTGGCTGCGTCGAACCCGTCGTCACCTGGAAGCAGGAAGCCCCTGCATCTTGTGCTTTTGTCGCACATTGCTTGATCGTCAATACAGTTCCAAGATCTTTACAATGTCCTTCTGGGACTCGGTACTCACGCACACTGAGCGTGTGAGATTCTTGAACTTTGTGTGTTTCGCGATTGCAGTTTGCTGTCTCTGCTTGTGCTTGCAGTGTGAATGCAAGCACGAGGGTTGTTAGGATGAGTTTCATTGCTAAGTCCTAGTCGTCGAAGCCTGGAAGATCTTTTAGAATATTAGGGTCATTACCGATTTGGGAAGCGCTCCTGCCGGTCGATTTACCAGATTGGTGCTGTGGCTGCTGCTGAGATTGTTGTTGTTGTCTTCTTTGCGCAGCTTCATCTTCATAACGTTGCTGAGCCTTACGCTGTTCAGCTTCGTACTGCGCGTCTCGCTGTGCTTGCGCTCTTTGGTCTTCTATACGCTGACGGTCAGCTTCTTCAGCTCTTTCCTGAGCATACATTTCTGGGTAAATTTCTCTATGGCAGGTATCGTAGATTTGCCTAGTTGAGAGTTTATTTCTCTTATCTTGAAATTTGCGAACTAGGCAACTATTCAACGTCGGATAAGTTCCATTCAAACAAACTACACTTGCCTCTTCTACCCTGTGTCCTGCGCCCATGACTAATTGAGAAACGCAACCCAAGAACTGTTCTTGTGTAACTGTTCTTTTAGCTGTGCAAGCCACTTCAAGATCAGATGGACTGGTAATCTTGTTATCTTTTTGGGTTGGCTCGCCCCATTTATCATAAGCTGTTACTTCAGTTCTTTGAAGCAAATCAAGGGAGCACTCAGTAAAGAACATTGGCTTGCCTTCGCAAACCGATTCTAATTCTGTCCATTTATCTTCATTCTTAAAATTGTCGCTAAGCGCACTATAGCAATTAGAGATATAAACTAGCTTGCCATCTCTTCTTCTAAAGTTGCGAGGAGCTTCAGATGCAAAAGACGCTTCAGCCAACGTCATTACTGAGAATGTTACTGCAAGAACGAATTTAAATGCCTTCATATCATGCCTCTTTGGCTAAACAGTTTTGTTCAAACCAATACAAAGCAGGATCTATTCCAGCCTCAAATCAATCAGATAGGAGATAAGGTGTCTAAAAAAGAGACGAGGTGCCCTATTCAGGCACTACTTTTTTAAAAGGTCTTCTAAGGAAGGATCACCAGGAAGGGTATCCGCATATCTATTCTGAGGGATACCTGGTGGCGGCGGTTCGTCGTCTTTATCCGCTATTTTAAATGGGTTCTTTGGCGGAACATAGTCCTCAAACGGAGCAAACTCGGACTCTTCATCAAACTGAATGCTATCAACTAGATCTTTTTGTTGAGCTAACTCATCGCTTCCCGAAAGAGATTCCAAACGCATTCGCATCACATATTGAATCTTGTTTAACATCCTCTTTGCGGTAATCGACTTTCGAGCAATATATGTGTTAAGCATTTTCTTAAGAGGAACGTTGTCCATCAAATTTTGAAATTTTACCCCATGGAACTTAAAATTATCTCTCTGGGCATAACCTTGCATTTTGGTCCAAAAATCATCTGTCCCAAGTAGATAGGCGGAAAACATTAAAGCTTGTAAATTATCATCATAGTCGAATCTGCTTTTATCTAAGTATTTGAGCATGAACGTAGAGATAGTTTTTTCATCCACGGTTCTAAACATAAAAGTATGAACGAATAGGTTTCTTC
>JAGIAF010000441.1:0-1814 GCA_017745015.1 Bdellovibrio sp.
TAAATCAGATTTACACCCAAGATGCCTAAGGCCTCTTGTTGTTGCAGGCGATGGCGATCCAGCATGCGCACATGCAAGATGATATCGTTCGATGGTCCCCCGGGTTTCGCTTGAAAACGCACACCCATCCAACCGTGGGATTGTTTGTTCGTTCCCGAAGAAGCGGTAGCGACGGTATTCGCAAAAGAGAAGAAACAAGTTTTATCACCACGGTGAGTACCCAAGCGTTCAATCAAAAGCTTGTACTCGTAGCCCAGCATTTTATCGAGGCGTGATTCGCAGACATAGCGGCCATTGGCTTCGCGACCATAGATATCATCGCTTACAATCATGTCGTAAGCAGAAATAGTCTTTGCAATTGTCTGCGAAGCTTTTCCCGCTTGGAAGAAATGACGAGCGACTTCCTGACCCGCACCAATTTCGGCAAAAGCTCCATAGCGCGTGAGATCTTGGTTGATACGAAGGGCTTTGCTGACTGGAGTGGCGCATACGGAATCAGACATCGTGTTTGTCTCCGTCGTGTTTTTCAGCTTTCACCCAGCCAGTGATGGCAAGGCTCATAGCTTTTTCAATTGGAATATCGATCGGAGTCGTTTTAGAGCGTGGTACCAACAACGTGAAACCACCCAGACCATAACTCATTGGAATATAAACCGAGATGTGATCATTCGCATTTTTCTCAATGGCCGGAAGATCATGGAAGCTGTCGCGAGTCACCAAGCCCATAGCGCGAATGCCGTTATCACCGATGTCCACCAAAACCACGGTTTGCATTCCGCCACCGGGACCGCCGCCTTTAGAGAACATATTCATCAAATCACGCAAAGGGGAGTAAACCGCTTTGATTAATGGAACTTGCGTCAGCTTTTGCTCCATCTTGTGAAAGATACCGGCTGTGATCAAGTTGTTGAGCAAGAAGCCCAAGAGGAAGATCAAAACAATTGTAAGGAGGAAGCCCAAGCCCGGAATGTAGACTGGCATGACTTGGCGAAGAGCATCTCCCAGGAGGCTATCCACGATAGAAATCCCTGCATAGATAATGTAGATCGTCAGTGCAATCGGCAAAAAGGTGACGAGGCCTTGCAAGAAAATTTTTTGAAGCTGTTTCATAGCTGGATATTCCTCTTCCGAATTCTCTATCGGTATTAATTTGATAGCAGGTAAGGCCAGAGCCTTCAAGGGCTTACGCTTGTCGCAAAGTGAGACGTATTTTTCCCTCATTTTTCCTAGACCTCAAACCGATGAGTTAAGGACTGATTTCTAAGGAGAAACCGTGAAACGGATTCTAGCAGGCTTTGTCGTATCGAGTTTGGGCTGGAGTGGAGTTGCGCTTGCGCAACAGGCCGCTGTGGTTCCTGGTGAGTACATCGTGAAGCTTAAAAGCCAAAGTGCGGCGTTACAGCAGAACGCCAGGGCTAAACTTGCTGCAAAATCCAGCATGAAAGCTGCCTATCCGAGTATGGGTATGTATCACGTTTCTTTAAAGACGGCGGCCAACCCGGCGGCAAATCTTGAAGATATCAAGGCGGATCCAGATGTTGAGTATGTAGAGCCCAACTATATTTATTCAACGAATCAGGTTGAGGGGCAAAGCTCGAATACAGCCCAAGGCTATGACCTGGGAACGCTTTTATCATACAAATGGGTTTCAAATGGGAAAAATTCGTTCTCTCAGTTCGGTACGACAAGTGCCGCTAATACTCAGCTGACGCAGGCTTGGGCTCTGTCGACAGCACTTGATGAAAATAGTGATAAAGTTGTTGTCGCAGTTATCGACTCTGGGATCGATCGCAGTCATATCGTTTTCCTACCTT
>JAGIAF010000441.1:1824-2062 GCA_017745015.1 Bdellovibrio sp.
CCTTATGATGGAACAAATTCGGGCGGTACGGGCGCTCTTTGGATCAATGTCTTGGAGGCCAAAGGGCAAACGGGCGTTGACGATGATGCGAACGGATATGTCGATGACATTAATGGTTGGAACTTTGTAGCCAACAACGCCAACGTAAATGATGACAACAGTCACGGGACTCACGTGTCGGGGATCGTTGTCGGTGCAGGATTGAATATTTTCGATCGTCCTTTGAGTGAGTCAAAAG
>JAGIAF010000442.1 GCA_017745015.1 Bdellovibrio sp.
GGGTCATTTTATCGCCTGGTTTGCATTGGAAGGCCTCTGCAAAGCCTGGCTGGTGTTTTACTTGCTCATTGATGCGAGCTTCGCCGGAAGAATGTGGGTCGGTTTTTCTCATTAATTTTTCAAAATCAGGACGAATGACGTTGCACCATAAGCGGCCGTAGGCCACGAAGAACGTTTTTTTATCTTCGATACTGCCTTTATTTCCGGGGAAAGCCGCATTGTAAGCGAATGTGAGGCCCACAAGGTCCGCGACGTTTTCACCTAAAGTAAGTTTGCCGTCATGGCCGATTTTGTTGAATTGATCCACCATCATCTGGCCACGTTTTTCAAATTCAACAATGTCCTTCGTACTCATCCATTGTTTGAGGCGGCCTTCCGCATCGAACTTAGATCCGTTATCGTCTACACCGTGGCCCAATTCATGGCCCATCACGGCGCCCACCGCGCCCAGGTTTTCGATTAAAGATCCATCTTTGTTATAGAACGGGAACTGCAAGATACCGATTGGCAAAACGAACTTATTTTCCATCGGACTGTAGTAAGCATTCACAGTCAAAGGACCCATGCCCCAAGCATCTTGGTTGGCTGGCTCACCCAACTCGTGAAGATTTTTGCTAAAATTAGCTTCACGGTAAAGATGCTGATTCACCATTTGATCTGTCGGAGAGTAGTGACGGATCGGTTGGAAATCCCATTCGCGGTCATTGTGTGGTTTCACCAATTGCAAGCGGGCGGTTTTGATTTTCACAAGGGCTTCTTTTTTAGCGTCTCTTGAGAGCCATTTATTGTCTTCAAGACCCTGCAAGATGCTTGAGCGGATTTTGGCAGCTACTTCTTGAACCTTCGTTTCATCGAAGTTCGGGAAGACTTGATCAATCAAAGCAGCATCAAGTTCCTTCGTGAAGTATCCTGTTACTAAGCGAGTGCAGCGCTCTTGGCGCTCGGCCCGTTTCTCTGGCCCACCGAAGTACTTCTTTTGGAAATCAAAACCTTGTTGGAAGAATTTCGGATAAGCATCATCCATTTCGTCTGAAAGATTCGTGAACAGAATCAGATCTTTCCAAACCGACAAAGGACGTTTCGGCAATTCTTCATTCAAAAACGTTGCCGTTTCATGGATAGGATTGCTGACCAATGCAGTTTTTGGAGTTTTCTTAAACAACATTTCAAATTTCAGATTCGGAAATTTTTTGATGATTTCATCTTGAGTGTAAATGAATCTTTCACTCCAACGTTGGCGACGTGTAGAAGCCACCGGGTAAACCTTGATAAAATCTTTTTCAAGATCGATCACAGCTTGTGCACGCTTTTCCGCGTTGCCATCTTTTCCTTTTGGATCGATTTGGTTGAAGAATGCTGTCATCAACTTCTTGTAGTCCATCATCAAGTCAGCTTGCTCGTAATACTTGTGGTCGGGAAGGCCCATCAAGCTTCCGCCAATGACGATATTGAGCTTTTTCGCGTTATCAGGATCTGGCATGTTGTTCATCCACACCAACGGCGAGAAGAGACCCTTCGGCTGTTGAGTGTTGAGAAAGGTCACGAGATCGTCGGCGGATTCGATCTTCTGAATATCTTTTTGAAAGCGAGACACTTCGCCTTTTTCTGCGGTGGCTTTGGCCTTCGAATCCATGCACGACAAATAGAAATCGCGAAGCTGCATGGTTCTTTCATTCAAATCTTTTTTCTTTGGAAGGTCTTCCATGAATTTCTTTTTGATTTCCAAAAGGCGTTCGCTGGAGTCATTGAAAGCGAAAATATGAGCCGAGCGATCCGGACGAAGTTTGAAAGAAGATTCTACTTCCGAGCATACATACTTGTGAAAGTCTTCACAGGGATTGATTGCCTTATTAAGGGGAAATTCACGTTTTTCTGGAATTTCAGAAGAAGGCGCTTTAGCTAATGCTAAAGACGAAGCTACTGTTGTTGTGAGCAGCAGCGAGTGAATGAGCGTGCGAGTCATGAGAGGGTTCCTTTCGAATGAACACCTCATTATTTCAAGTCCGTTCCAAGTGAATTGCAACAGGGTCTTGCTAATGGTCTAGCCCGGTGG
>JAGIAF010000443.1 GCA_017745015.1 Bdellovibrio sp.
ATACCGATGCCATTGACCACTGTCTTTTTACGAATCGTTTTTTGCAAGAACATGAGATCACTTTACCCCAGCTATTGGGGCTTCGCAATCCGCAATTGCCCTACGACATCGCCCTTCCAATTTGTGATCTGAGGCATCGTGAATTTTGAGAGAGCCTTAGCTTCATCAATCGTCATTCCACCTAATTGCAATAGAAGTTGAACTGTTGCGATCTGAGCCGCACGACCCGCTCCATCAGCCACTTTTATTGCGAAGGCGACTTTTTTATCTGGAAGTACGCCCGCAAAAACACCTTCAGCTCCGCCCTTAATAATCGCGCGCCCCTGTGTCTTTTCAATCACAGCTGTGGCGAAATCGTCACTCCCCGCAATGTAAAAAGGATTATTGCGGATCGCCTTCAAAATGCGATCACAAGCCGTTTTACGAGCAGGAGTTTCTTTGGAATTAACGAACACCGACATCCCTGTTGCGATAGCTTGCAACGGCACTGCGTATGTCGGAATACCACATCCATCCACACCGTGAGGAGCTTTGCTGTGATCTATGCGCATTGTTTCAGTCAAAATTTTGCGCAGACGTTTTTGTGCAGAATGTTCGTAATTTTCATAACCTTTAATGTCTTCGCCCAAATGCAAACACGTCGTCAGAATCCCTGAATGTTTTCCCGCACAGTTATTGCAAAGCGGAGTTGGCGATTGATTGCGACGAATGAAGTCGTGAGCGCTGGCTTCGTTGTAAGGAAGGTGCGCACCACAGACATAGGACGATTCTTTGACTTGTATTTTTTCAGCCCATTGTGAAAGAGCAGAAAGATGATCTTTTTCTCCACGATGAGAAGCGCAAGCCAAGGCAATTTGCTTTTCATCGAGCTGGAACTTGTCAGCAGCGCCAGACTCAATCAACGGCAGAGCTTGAAGCATCTTGATCGCGCTTCGTGGAAACGTAGGATATTGAGGATTACCCCAAGCGTGAAGTAACTGCCCCGACTCGTTCACCACAGCGATCATCACCTGGTGAACGCTCTCGACGGCGGGCCCTCGAAGGACTTCGACGACAAGAGGTTGCTTTGATATCATACTTAATTCTCCGGTTAGCCATTTTGCAAAACTGAGTTCTTTGCATACTCAGTGATCATGCGGCCTCGGGGAGTTTTTTGGATAAAGCCTTCTTGAATCAAGAAAGGTTCGTAAACTTCTTCGAGAGTATCGCGCTCTTCACTGAGTGCAGCAGCTATTGTATCAATACCTACTGGGCCCCCGTTATACTTTTCTTGGATCAGGCTCAAAATACGACGGTCCATTAGGTCCAGTCCAAATTGATCCACACCGAGCTGATTTAGAGCAAAAATCGCGATCTCTTTATTAACAGTTCCATCGCCCTTTACTTGCGCATAGTCACGCACGCGCTTTAACAAACGATTGGCAATACGAGGAGTACCTCGAGATCTCCGAGCCACTTCCTGAGCGCCATCCTCATCAATTTTCACATTGAGAATTTCCGCTGATCTTATCAAAATTTTTTGAAGTGCTTTACGATCATAAAACTGCAGGCGTTCCACAATGCCGAATCTGTCTCGGAATGGGGGATTTAAGAGCCCTGCTCGAGTTGTGGCACCCACCAATGTAAATGGGGCTAGCTGGAACTTCATCGAGCGAGCGCCCAAACCCTCGCCGGTCACGATGTCGATGTAATAATCTTCCATCGCCGTATACAAGTATTCTTCCACATGACGACTCAAACGATGAATCTCATCAATAAACAATACAGAGTTCGGTTTCAAAGAAGTTAGAACCGCTGCAAGGTCCCCTTTTTTATCGATGGCCGGAGCAGAGGTCATTTTGATTTCCGCGCCCATATCATTAGCCAGAATTTTCGCTAACGTCGTTTTTCCCAGCCCCGGGGGACCTGAAAGCAAAACGTGATCCAAAGGTTCAGAACGGAATTTAGCCGCAGCAACGAAAACCTTAATTTTTTCTTTTACATCTTCTTGGCCTGGGAAGTCTTCAAAGCGTTGGGGGCGAAGTTCGTTTTCCCACGCCTTCTCTCCGCC
>JAGIAF010000444.1 GCA_017745015.1 Bdellovibrio sp.
CAGTTAGAGCACAAAGTTTCTAGCCGCGATCAAGCCCTTGAGTGGCTCCATAACTATTTGAGATAGAAAGTTCGTGAATATGGAAGATATTTTTGTACCGAGCACCTGGAAAAGATTAGCGGCTTTTTTTGTCGATCAAATCGTGATGATCCTTTTTTATCTGCCTTTTGCGGGGAAGATGTTTCAAGCGGTGTTCACTGAGGAGGAGGTCTATTTATCTTTGGTTCAGCTCTTGGTGTTCTTTATGGTGCCGGCGATTTATGAATTTGTATTCTTAGTTATTATGCAGGCTACGCCAGGAAAATGGCTCTTTGGTCTTAAGGTAGTTCCACAAAACAATCCCTTCAGTCCGCTTCATATCACTCAGTGTATTATGCGTCCCTTCGTCAGTCGGTTGAGTTTCTTTTTCGGTTGGGCGATTTATGCAGTCGCGTTTTTCCGTTATGATCGCACACATCTTGCGGACTGGGTTGCGGAAACTCGCGTGGTGCAATTTAAACCCCGCCCTCATCGTGCGACAATTCGCTGGATTGCAGGCTCGTTCTTTGTGCTTTGCTATATCTATGAGGGACTTGTTTACTCCAATTCTATTTTGTCGCAAATCGACTGGAAGAATAAGCAAGTGGAGTTGCGCAATGTCGTCAACTTCGATCAATCCGTGGATTTTCAATTCGACGACTTTGACGACGAGGAATAGTTCGGGTCAGGAGGACGCTCTAGACGATCTATAGGTTTTAGATCTTCCGTGGCGGGGGCGTGTAAGCATTGTCCCAGATTGCTAAAGCGCGACCCATGGCAAGGGCAATCCCACGTTTTCTCCAAGGAGTTCCATTTCACAAGGCCCTTCATATGAGGGCAAATGGCCGAGAGCTTATGCAGTTGTCCCAGATCATCGCGATAGACGGCGACTTTGTGAATACCTTCTTGAATCACGCAGCCCTCATTGTTTTCTAAAGTTTCCAAAGAGTGAGTCGGTAAAATCCAATCGGCATATTGCATGGCCGTATTGGCATTCTCGGAAAAATAATCGTGCAAGGCCTTCATCGCAATACGACGGGGAGAGAACAGCTCTTCGAGTTCGTGGTGATGGCCTTGAATTAAAGTGGTGAGTAGTTTTGAAGCCGTGGCAGAGTGGGTAAAGCCATGGCCAGAATCTCCGGTCACAAAAAAGATATTCTTTTTGCCGGAGGAGCGACCAATAAAGGCGATGCCATCCACGGGTTCCATGATCTGTCCCGACCAAGCGGCTAACACTTCTAAATTTGGCATTCCTAGGCGCTCGGCAATCCAAATTTGTAAGTTTTCAAAGGCTTTCTCAGGATGACCTTCACCTACGCGGTGATCCTCACCACCGACGATAAGAATGTCGTATTCTTTTGTAGGACCCGGTTGAGTGCGCACATAGTGATAGCTATCTTGAGTATCCCAGAACAGAGCCGGAATGATCGAATTCTTCTCGATCTTCATCGCCATGGCGTAGGTGCGATAGGCGGCTTGCTTGAAATAGAGTGTATTAGACGTTGAGGGGCCATTCGTGGCAAGCACGATAGCTTTACAATCCACGCGATGACCATTTTCCGTGATCACATAAGTGGCTTCAGGAGTTTCGTGAAACTCTTGAGCTTGTGTGTTTTCAAAGATCAACCCCCCGCGACGACGAATGGCATGAATAATACCATCGATAAATTTAAGTGGATGAATCTGGGCCTGGTTTTCAAAGCGCAAGGCCGGCCCTAGCTCAAAGAAGGATTCGGGAAAGTCTGAAGACAGTTTAAGGTCTTCGACCCCGGCCTCTTCGGCAGCAAGTAGTTCTTTGGCCAGGAAGTGTTGATCTTCATCTTTTCCTAAGAAGAGATAGCCAGGAACTTTCTGATAGTCGCAGTCGATTTCTTCTTCCTGAATAATTCGCTCCAGGATCTTCAGGGCGTCATGATGACTTTGATAGAACTTCTTTAAACGCTCTTTGCCATGCAAAGTTAAAAGATGTTGAAAGCCATCATCTAGGGCGTCAGAAAGGTGAGCTGTGGTGAAAGCAGTTTCATTATGGCCG
>JAGIAF010000445.1 GCA_017745015.1 Bdellovibrio sp.
GTAAAGAAGTCTTCGCTAAAGCAATTCACAACTGGAGTCCGCGCGCGAAAAACCCTTTCGTGGCCATCAACTGCTCAGCCATTCCAGAGAATCTTTTGGAATCAGAACTTTTTGGTCACGCAAAGGGTTCTTTCACCGGTGCTATTGAAAAGAAGATCGGTCTTTTTGAAGAAGCCGATGGCGGAACCTTGTTCCTCGATGAAATCGGTGACTTGAGTTTGCAACTCCAAGCCAAGCTGTTACGAGTTCTGCAAGAAAAAGAAATCAAAAGAGTCGGGGAGAATCAACCTCGCTCCATTGATGTGCGCGTGATCGTTGCGACTCACAAAGATCTGCGTGCGGAAGTTCAAGCCAAACGCTTCCGTGAGGATTTATTCTTCAGGCTGAATGTGATTCCTCTGAAAATTCCAGCCCTGCGCGATCGTCGCGAAGATATTTTGCCGCTGGCGGAGTTCTTCCTGAGAAAATTTAATGGCCTTAATGGCACGACGATAACAGGCTTTAAAAAGAGCGCCAAGGAGTTCTTGCTCACCAACAACTGGCGCGGCAATGTGCGTGAACTAGAAAACACTATCGAGCGCGCCGTGGTATTAAGCACCGGAAACGAAATCGACATTACTTCGTTCTTAACCTTCGAAGAAAACACTTTGCCTGAGAAGACCTCAAGAGTGGAAGACCGCACTAATGCCTTCGTATTCCGATACGGCGACGTAGCGGCACCACTGCAAGAGCTGGAAAAGAAATACATTCAGTTCGTGTACGAGAAGTGTGATCGCGTGAAAGACCTGACGGCAAAGACGTTAGGGATTGATCGCAAAACATTGTATCGAAAATTGCAGGATGAGCTTTAGAAAAAAAAGGAAAAGCCCCGGCAGAATGCAGAGGCTTCACTTAATCACATCCGGCCGGTTTTTATTTTTTGAAACTTAAGTTATCACAATAGTGGCGAAGCTCTTGAATGCTTTCGCGGATATCATCCAAGGCACGGTGGCTGTTGGTTTTTTGATATACGTATCTGAACTTGTTATTGATGATCACTTTCCAAGAGGACACATCCACCATGCGATAGTGCAAACGTCCAGCAAGATCTGGCATGTACTTATTAATGAACAATCGATCTTGCATGATTGAATTACCCGCCATTACGGGGCGATCCTTAGGATCCGGCCAATGTTTCTTCACCAGATCAACAAGCTTTGCTTCCGTTTGGTCTTGGGCCATGCCGTTTGGAACTTTAGCAGTCAAACCTGACTTCTTATGGTGCTCTGTATTCCAGGCATCCATGCTGTCGAGATATTTTTGCGGTTGTCTGACCACAGTTTCAAAAACATCCAACTCTTTAAAGTTAAGGTCTGTAACGATGGCTGCGACTTCGATGATCACTTCTTTTTCGACATCGAGACCGGTCATCTCCATATCGAGCCAAAAAAGTTTTTCCATGAAAGGTATCCTGTTCTAGGGTGGTTGCACCCGGCTAGAACATTATGATGGCTTATACGCGACGGCTTTGCAAAGCTCTTTCGACGGTGCGGATGAGATTGCGTTCATCCCAAGGCTTGTCGATAAAGGCAAAAACTCCCAGGCGTTGGGCTTCTTGTACCATTTCTTTTTGACCATAGCCCGTGTGTATAATGAACGGAGTTTCGATTTGATTTTCGCGCATCCATTTAAGGACTTCGAGACCGGTTTTCTTCGGCATTTTTTCATCCGAAAGTACGGCATCGAACGTTTGTGCTTTCAACAAATCAATGCCTTCTAAACCGTTGGCTGCAACACAGATCTCATGGGCAGAGTCTTCAAGGATAGCGATCAGAACTTCGCGCAGTTCTGCCTCGTCGTCGATGATAAGAAGTTTGCCTTTAGTCGTTGAACCCGAGTCGTGTGCCATTAATCTATTATGGCAAAAGACACCGGATTCGTCATCAAACTGACGGTCATGAGACGGTCAATTTATTTTGAAGTCCGTAAAGCGAGTTTGTTTATTTTTGTTAAAACTCTTTATTTGCTCTTAGTGGAGCCGGTGATTTTGTAATCTCCAGCCT
>JAGIAF010000446.1 GCA_017745015.1 Bdellovibrio sp.
GAACAAATCCGGTTGAGACATACATCGCTTTGAAAGAAGAAATGGACTACATCCGTAAAACGGGTAAGCCCTCATTCTTGGAAGTAAAAACGACCCGTTTATATGGTCACTCATCTGCTGACGGTGCGAACCGCAAAACAGATCTTTTCGATCCGGTTTACAAGTTCGAAGAAAAATTGATCGCTGCTGGTATCTTGACTGAAAAAGCTGCGAAGAAAATCTGGGAAATCTACGAAGAAGAAGGCGTTAAAGCTCAAGAGCAAGCTCGTGCTGAAGCCGGCCCAACTTCTGAATCCGTTTGGGATCATGTCTTCGTAAATAATGAAAATGCTGATTGGAGAAAATTCTAATGGCAAGTGTAGCTCAAGCAATCAGAATGGCCCTTCACTACGGTGAAAAACACATGGGCGTTAAAGACATCTTCGGTCAAGACGTGGGCGCTCCACTTGGTGGCGTGTTCACAGCGACTCAAGGTTTGAAAACAGCATGGAATACTCCACTGGATGAGCGCGGTATCATCAGCATGGCGATGGGTATCGCGATGACAGGTGATAAGTGCGTAGCTGAAATCCAGTTCGCAGATTATATCTTCAACACGATCGATCTTTTGAAAATCGCCGGCAACACTTTGTGGTGCACAAACGGTCAAGTTCAATTGCCAATGGTAGTGATGACTCCAGTGGGCGCGGGCATCTTTGGTTCCGTTTACCACTCTCACTCTTTCGACGCTTGGGCCTCTCGCTTGCCAGGTTGGAAGATCGTGATGCCATCAAACCCTCTAGATGCTTACGGTTTGATGTTGGCAGCTATTGAAGATCCAAATCCAGTTCTTTACTTGAAATCGAAAGCTCTTATGCGCCACAAAGGCGACGAGTTGATCCCTGGTGAACCAGAGGACGAAAAAGTATTGAAGTCTATGATCGATAAGCCAGTACAAAACTCTCAAGGCTGGAAAGCGAAATGGCCTGAGCTTGAGAAGTACATCGTGCCGATCGGTAAAGGTAAAATCACTCACGAAGGTGAGCACATCACGGTTGTTACTTACAGCCGTATGGTTCACTTGTGTGATGATGTGGCTAAGAAATTGGCTGAAGAAGGTATCTCTGTTGAAGTGATCGACCTTCGCTCTATCTATCCATATGACTGGCAAATGATTAAAGCGTCTGTTGAAAAAACAGGTCGCGTCTTGTTCGTGAACGAAGACACTGAAGTGACGAACTTCGGTGAGCATTTGGCTTACAGAACAACTCAAGAGTGCTTCTATCAATTGATGGCGCGTCCTCGTGTCCTTGCAGGTAAAAACCTTCCAGGTATCGGTTTGCATCCTAATCTTGAGAAGAATTCCGTGCCACAACATCACGATATCGAAACTGCGATTCGTGAAGTGCTAGCAGAGGTTCCGTAATATATGGCGAAGGCAGCAGGTACTCATACGAAAAAAGCGCGCCGTAAGGTTTCTAAGAAGTCCGGTAAAACGCACTTCGATAAATACGAACTCTATCACAAGGCTGTTCAATCAGCTGAAAACGATGTGGTTTTTATTCAGAAGACTTACAAAGAGCTTAAAGGGAAAGCCCCTCGCATTTTCAGAGAGGATTTCTGCGGTACTTTCGCTTTGTCGACAGAGTGGATTAAGCTGAATCCGAAACACCAAGCGATTGGCGTGGATCTCGATCCAGAACCAATTGCTTACGGTAAAGCCAACTACTTGGCGAAGCTTCGTCCTGAGCAACAACGTCGCATGAAAGCTGTTGAAGGCAATGTGATGGACCCAAATCTTGGGAAAGCTGACATCATTGCTGCGATGAATTTTTCATACTTCTGCTTTAAGCAAAGATGGTTGTTGAAGCAGTACTTTGCCAATGCCTATAAGACATTGAACAAAGACGGTATCTTCTTGGTCGATGTATTCGGCGGAAGCCAGTGTTACGATGCGATTGAAGACGCTATTAAGCACAAAGATTTTACTTATTACTGGGATCAGACGAACTTTGATCCAGTGACGAACAATGCTGTATTCCATATTCACT
>JAGIAF010000447.1 GCA_017745015.1 Bdellovibrio sp.
AACTCGCCCATCAACTTTGCCGATACAAAAATATCGAGACTCAAACTGACTATGATGCTCATCAAATATAAATATTCTGTTGGGATCTTTGAATACAAACCGAGCTTCTGAGAAAGTCACACCGTGTTTTTGAACGTTGATCTCTTCCTTTGCTTCATCCCATTCAAATGATCCTCGGATAATTATTGTTTTTAACATAAACCCATACTTTTATACATATTTTTATATTGTTATGTATGAGCTGTTTCAATTTAACGGCCATCTTAGGCATTACTCAGTGATTACATAGCGTAATAGCATCCGAGAATCGCACCACCTTTGTATGGTCAAGAACACCTGGTCACGGCGAAACGGACACGATTGTGTCAATGGACTTAAGGTCTCTGATGTATTAATGATGGAAGAACCGAATCTCAACGTTGAAATCTCTGATGACCGCGAACTCTATTCAACAGAGACATATAGTAGAACTAAGCCCGAAAACAGCAAAGGCCATCGCCACGCCGCACTCCGAAAAGGTACCGCGTACCTTTCACTTTTCGTTAGCGGAAGTACATCAAGACGGCAATGGTTAGCGTTGTGCTGGCTGCGATCATTATTCCGGTTTGGATAGTTTGTTTATGAAAACCCTCAGCCGCCTCGGACCGAATTTCGGCGAAGCCCTCGTGCATTTCAGAACGGATTGCTACAAATCCTTCATGCATTTCAGAACGAATTTCTGCAAAGCCATTATGCATTTCAGAACGTATTTCTGCGAAGCCTTGGTGCATTTCTAAACGGACTTCGGCGAACTCTTTTTGAGTTGCCATGCTTTGAACCGCTAAATCTTGTTTGGTTGCCACTCCGTCCACTACCATCTCCGCTATGACGTTTATTTGTGCTTCGGCCTGGTCACGGGTCATTCCGGCGGCCTCTAGTCTTTTAGCATACATCAGAGTATCAAACATCGCTATGGTCTCCTTTATTGTGAAAGGCCAAGGAGTGCAAAATCCCTTACAACGAAGGCCATATCTCATTTCGAGACGATACTATAGATCCACCGAACTCCGTCCATTCATCTTCGCCCGGAAAGGACTTTTTCAAAACGCTATGAAACGTTTTTGAAATTCACAGAAATAGTTTTCTTAAAGCACATACAAGCACCGCCTGATTCGCATTGCTGAATACAGGACATTTCTTAAAAATAGGTACAGATCAATAACCCAGCGCACCCCCAAAAGGTACGGCGTACCTTTTGACTTTTTTCGTCGAATCTTTTTTCATCGCATCGCTAATTGAAACAAGCTGTTTCTTTTTGTGGAATTCCTTCTGGGTGTTCACGCACAATCAACTGTCGGAGGAATTAACTGCTATGACTTTTAAGAAATCTCTTGCTGTGATGACGCTTGCTTTGGCTCTTCTGGGAACTCAACAATCTAAAGCCGAGAATGCATTGGGGATCGTCATTGGAGATCCCACAGGTCTTTCAGGACGGTTCGGTTTGGATGGCGATCACTCCATCGAAGGAGCGCTTGCCTATACTTCAGATCATTATCGCGGCATGCACATCCACGGGACTTACCTTTGGGATCGAGCACGCACTTTCAACGTTCAGAACAGTAACCCCATCTATATGTACTATGGCATCGGCGCACGCATCATTACGATTAACAGCGGCGAGCATGATGGAGACGTCGCGATTGCGGCACGAGCGCCTATTGGGCTGCTTTTTAAGATTAACAATCCAAATTTAGAATTTTTCGGTGAGCTTGCGGCGGCACTGAATGTGACGCCGAATGTGGATGCGGATCTGGATATTGCTATTGGGTGTAGGATTAGATTCTAATTCGACCTTTATCTGTCGTTCATTGAAAAAACAGTTTTATAAGGCAGAAAAGGCGTTTTTGAGTGATCTTTTGAGTTGTACATGTCTTTACAAACCAAAAGACACATCACAAAGGAAAACGGCAGAAGAAACGTTTCAATTTTTCTATTTATAGCAGACTTGATGCTCTCGAAGTAAAATATAAATACCAGAGGTATTG
>JAGIAF010000448.1 GCA_017745015.1 Bdellovibrio sp.
GTATGCGCTCTCCACCACTTTTTCTTGGTCACGGCCACCTTGCTCAACATACTCAGTGTAGCGAGCAATCGCCGCACCTTTTTGTCCCGCTTTGCGGTGAATTTGCGCCATGTTGTAAATCGCTTACATATTGTCACTGTGCTTTTTGTTCATTTTCGTGAACTCAGTATAAGCACGGATCGCTTGATCGTTATGACCCAAAGCTTGGTAAAGCGCGGCAGCGTTGTACATCATGTTCGCTGAAAGTGGATCTTTAGGATTCTCTTCAGCTAATTTCTTGTAAAGGTAAGCTGCTTCTTCGAATTGCGCAGAATCTTGGTATTGTTTTGCCAAGAAACGACGCACTTTTGGTTTCAACTTTTCAGCTTCTGGGTCGCGTGCTGCAAGAACTGATTTATAAGCTCCAATTGCCGCCGCATTCATGCCTGCGCGCTCATAGTTGATACCTGCATTGAACATAGCAGTTGTCGCAAGATTTGACTGAGGATTCGATTTCGCGAAACCTTCGTAAGCTTGCGCACTCTCGGCATACTTTTTAGATGCTTCAAGATCTTGACCACGTTTGAAAGAGGCTTTCTCCATCACGCCACGGATATCGCCACCCGTTTTCGACGACGCAATCGCCGGAACTGCCAAAAGCTCCGCACCAACTTTTTCAAGCCCCGCGTAGTCCTTCTTCAAGTTGTAGATATCCAGAAGTAAGTTCGCTGAGTATTCCGCATACTTTGTAGACGCGTGATTCTTCACGATATCACGGAAGTATTTAGTTGCCTCGTCAAAGTGATTACTTTGATAGTAAAGACGGCCAATTCTGAATTTGATCTCAGGTGTCTTCTCTGATTTAGGGAATTTCTCTGTGTACCATGTACCCGCTTTGATAAAGCGTTCCACTTTGGGCTCCAATGGCACTGGATCCAAAGATGTTCCAACTTTCTTCTGGAGTTCTTGGTCCGACGGGATGCTTCGTTCCACTGCCAAGATCAAGTTCTGAGCAGCTTTCGTATAAAACTTGTTCGTGGGAGCATTGTCCACAACCCATTTATACTGCATGGAAGCTTCATCGTACTTACCCATATCAAACAATAACTCACCATAATAGAAGTGCATATCTGGTGCCGTTGGAGAGTCTGCAAATTCGCTCAAGTAAAGAAGATAACCTTGGTTCGCTTGAGTTTGGGAGAATTCTGCACGAGAGTTTTGCGCTGTTTGATGCTGTTGCAAAACATAGTTGCGCAATGTTGTTTCACGAAGTTTAACCGAGTTATCGATCAACTCCTTATTGCCTTTGTTCGCCGCATACCAACTGCTGGATTTATCATAATCTTTAACCCAGCTGTACAACTCGTCTTTGAAACGACTCGTATTCTTCGCATAGTAGAAGTTTTGAACGATTTGGTATTGATACTCGAAAGACTTCGCTGCCGAAGGATTTTGAGAGATCAAAAGCTTAAAGATATCGCGAGACGCTTCTTTGTTACCACGCGCTTGATATTGGTAAGCCAACTTCTCAAGATAAGCGGGGCTTTCCGAACCTACAAGGTTTGAAAAGTAATCCGCAGCTTTTGCCGGATCACCGGCCTCAGAATAGAACGTTACGATGTCACGAAGTGCTTCACCTTCAAGACGCGTGCGGTTGACCGTTTTACCCGCGACAGCCTCGTTCGTCTCGGCACGTCCAATTTTGATGATATATTCAAGATATGAAAGGGCTTGTTGAGTTCTGCCCAAACGGAACAAACACCATGCGCCCTTATACAAAGAGAATGTATAAAGGCGATGTTTTTTGTCCTTAATAAGGAACGAATACTCTTTATAAGCATCTGCCCACTTTTCATTTTCAAAGTGGTACTCACCCAATGCAAAGTGCGCTTCACCGACGAATGGTGAATTTGGGTACTGCTTCGTCAATTGATCGTAATAATAGGCACCTTTTTTAGCGTCACCCAATTCGAAATAGTTGTAACCCAAGAAGAAGAGCGCTTGGCTCATCTTTGGATCACGAGGGAAATCACGCTGGAAC
>JAGIAF010000449.1 GCA_017745015.1 Bdellovibrio sp.
GTTTGATAATGACGTGTTGGATTATCCGCGTTGTAGAATTGATTTGCCAAGAAGGCACCCGGAATTCCATCAGCGATCTTTTTTGAGACTGTATAGTGGCTGAGTGGATGTTCAGGCTCCACCATCGGAGTGATTACAACTTGCGCGCCGTAAGCTTTAAGAAGCGCACGCTTTTCTTCACTCATTTTTTCAGGCATCACGAAGATACATTTATATCCCTTAACTGCCGCAGCCAACGCCAAACCCACACCCGTGTTACCAGAAGTGGCTTCAACAATAGTTCCGCCTGGTTTCAACTCGCCACGTTTTTCAGCTTCTTCGATCATTGCAACCGCGACACGGTCTTTGATGCTGCCACCTGGGTTGAAATACTCAACTTTGGCGAAATATTTGTGTTTGGAACCCTTAGTAACGTTGTGAAGAGCTACCATCGGCGTATTTCCGACAGCCTCTAAGATAGAATCATAGATATGTGACATGGCTTTCTAACTTTCCAAGTCTCTTCTTCGGTTGGAGCGAAGATAGACCGAGTTCATAGACTGCAAAACTGTATTCATTTGAGTCATTGGATCCAAGGAGTAAGGCATACCGAGCTCGGCCGTAAGTTGCTTCACCAAGTTGCGGCTCGGTTGATCTTTCATCAACTCATCCACCAACTTTTTAAGCGCGACCTGCTTTTTATCGACTTCTGCCATGGGATTCCTCCAACCAGGCCACTCTATCACCCCCCTCCTAAAGAGTGAAAAAAATTTTGCAGCAGAGGTCCAAAAAGAAGCATCAGAAACGCGGGAAACTGAAATAAGAGCAACGGTATTAATAGAAGAAATGGAAGTCTTACGAGCTTATTACTTATTTCTTCTTGGCAGGCCTCGATTATTTCCTCTTCAAGGTTCAGCAACATGGAGTAGACGGCTTCACCGCGCAAACCGCGCTCCAAAAGCTGCAAAAGTACCTGCCGATGTTGCGATGAGAGCTCTTTAATGAGGCCATTGGTGTCTTTTCCTTGCTGCAATAGCGCAAGCCAACGACTCACCACCGCAGAAAATTCGCCGTCATGACGTTTCAAATACGCCAAGATGCCAATTTTTGCCGGTTGTCCTTTCTCCAAAGAGCGTTTCACACACATTAAAAGTTCTAACGGTGGTGCTACACCTTCCATTTCATCCTCCGGCCTACGCTAAAAATAATAAAGAGCCCCGAAACGAACATAAAAAGGGAGCTGATGATCAAAAAACGATGGTTCATAAAGCCGAATTGCACAAAAACAAAAGAAAGAAGCGCGAAATAAAGGGCGGTGACAATTATCGCCTGCATCTTAATCTGCTGAGTTACCTGTCCGGACCTACGTCGAAAATTTTCTTGCAGTTTGAGGTGGCGACGAAGCGCTCGCACCTGTTCCACACAGCGATTTTGCGAGCGATCTATTTCCAGAAGCTCCTGCTGGAGATCCTTGAGCAGAGCGGATTTCACGGCTATGTGGTTTTCTGAAGTGATGATGAAATTGTAAATTTCGCGGAGCTGATTTCGCTGCCATCCATTTTGATTTTCGATCGCGCCATGAAGCGATTGCCGAAAAGATTTTCCTGATTGAAGACCCAATATCACGCAATCAAGCGCGGGAATTAAAGCGCCAGAGAGTCGCTTCATTAAAAAAATACGGAAAATTCGCGGAAAAAACTTTAAAGTTATTAAAAGAATGCCGATGAAAAGCCAGAGCGTGACCGTTGATGGTGAAATCGCGGCGAAGAAAACGATCACAACTAAGTTCAAGATCAACAAAGACCTTAAACGATGTTGAGAGATCGCAAATTCCCGCGCGATATCGGCAAGAGTTCGATGAATGAGCACTTGTCCGAACATCGAAACCATAAAAAAGATGATCATCGGGCACCTCCAATGGATCTTGATGTTCGCAAAAAATATGCAAGAAATTTTTTTGTTGACGTCGATGGTCGATTTGGGAAGACTTAGGGTAAGTAAGGTTTTTTACAAAGTAAGTA
>JAGIAF010000044.1:0-1474 GCA_017745015.1 Bdellovibrio sp.
GTGCCGAAAACTTGGGTGGCCCTAGTGCACTAGATTTGATTTTGCCGTATGCGAGCAAAAGCCTTAAATCCGCTATTCAAAAAAATGCTGAGTGTGAACGTCGTGAACAAGGTATTTGTGCGATTGATTTCGATATCATCATCAATGGCCAGGATTGGAATCTCTCAAGATTTGACTTGAGCAATGGTGTGAAGAACTCTTTGCCAGTTGTCTCTGCAACTTTCTACAATGGAGGCAGAAACAAAGTGAACTACTTCTTTGTTAATGAAAAAGGCACTTGGAAGATCGATGAAATTGAAGCCATTCACTATAACGCTGATGGCTCCGTTGAAAGCCGCTTTAAGCTTAAGCAAGAATTAAGGTAACATTAAGGTAACAGTTCCCTTTTTGTACCGCGGAGAGCCGCCAAAAGGGAACCCTGTTACCTTATGTGACTAGCTTGAGTAAGTAGACTGAAATAAGGTTCTTCGCGGAATCATATCTTTCTTAACAAAACCGCTGCGATTCTTAAGTTTAAAGATGTATTGAAGCCGTAATCTTCATGAAACACTTAATTGTGTGCCAACATACAATTATCTCAAAGGAGAGATTCATGAAAGTTCTGATGTGCGCTCTTGTATCTTTAACTATGGCTGCGTGTGCGGGCCAGTCTTCGCGTCCTTCTGCTAAAGAGCGCGAGGTTGCATCCCAAAATGTGATTTACATGAACCCTGATACTTTTAGAGCCATCAATCTAGAGGGGCTGTCGATCTTCAATGTAAAGGATCCGGCAAATAATATTCTTCCGTACAATGTGACTGCAATCGAGGCCTCACCAGAAATTCTTCAGGCGTTGCTAAAGGAAACGGACGATGACGTCGTGCTTTCTAGAGTTTATCGCGCGCAATCCGCAACGTTCAAAGATATCTACGTTTATGTTGGGCAAAATATTAGCAACCCAGGCACGGGTTTCAAACTCAATACGGTATTCGTTAATAATGCGGGACATGTCCGCTCCACAAGAATGACCATTGAGAGCGCAAGTCTTAGAGAGCTAAATCTTAGTCATGGCCCATCAGACGCCAAGGAGTTCCTCATCGCTAGACCTAAAGAGAATCAAACATTTTTCCCTTACTAAAATTAGATTAGGGTGACAGTTCTCTTTTTGTACCGCGACGAGCCGCCAAAAAGGGAACTGTTACCCTTGGTTTTCGGTTGAGTGCCGCAAGGAGGCTCGGCCAGTGTATGAGTCTAAATGAGTTCTTCCAGTAGAATCGCTGTCAATTTCTCATCCAGAATTTTTTGAGTTCTGCGATCCAGTTCCTCTTGTAGCATTTTTGCAAGAGAGCCGAAGTCGTTGTCAACTTGGCTGGCCGCCGCGCTCATAATGATTTCAGCTAGAGGCATCACTTTCGGAACGGGGTGTCCGCCGATTTTTTCGCATTCGATAACAGGAGAAATCACCGAATGCTTGCGGCAAACGGCGGGACGACTG
>JAGIAF010000044.1:1484-4869 GCA_017745015.1 Bdellovibrio sp.
TTCATAGTTACGACAGGCATTGTCTGGGCCTAAGAAAACGCAACGGTTGTTAGGAACATATCCTCCAGTCCATGCGGAATCTAATCTCACACGCGAGGAGAGCTTGCGCAAGTGTGTCGAGTCGACAGTCATACCTTGAACAACGGAGTCGGCAAGAATAATGGCATCATCACGAGTTACTTCAACTTCAAGATGGCAGCAGGCACCGCAACCTTTTTGACAAGTGGTCTTGATGTGCGCACTGGCAAGCTCTTGTTCATGTAGCCACTCGTGGACTTTGCGACCGCGTTCTTGTCCAGGGGATAGAGCTGCGAGCATTCCATGATAATGCCCCAACAAACGCTCCACTTCTTTTTCGAAGCTTGAGAATTCATCCGCTGAAAGAAGGCTTTGATAATTTTCGAGAATGCTACGGAGCTGTGGAGTTTTCATAATTAACAAATGTTAACATCGGTGCGGTCGTTTTTGCTCCTAGGAATTCTCAAATACGGACCTTTGTCGAAACTTATCTACGATCTCATTTTCCCAGTAAATCATAGCTGCGCAAAATTCCGTGATCATATCAAACGTCTGGGACAGTTCCCTAGAATTTTGACTCCTTAATTGTGGCCGCCACTTTATTGAGGCGATCGGTAGCGGCCGCCAGTTGTGAGTCCTGAACGGTTTGGGCCAGTTGAGCCGCTTTCATTTGCGCAGCAAGAGCTCTTTTGTCGATTTCGAACTGAGTGGTATAGCTTGCCACGGCAGACTCAATTTCCTCACTTGATGCAACTCCGTAGCTTTTGTTAGACAAGAAGCTCCCGATAAAGCGGTAACTAAAATTAAGCCTAGAGGACTTCGCCTGAAATTCTTTAAGGGCTGTTGAGCGACTTTCATCGTTCTGAATTACTTTGCTTACTAGCTGCGCCTCGATTCTGGCTTTTCTGATCATCTCCATATAGTAGGTGGCGTACAGTAAGGGTGGTCGTGTCTTGGCTATTGAAAGCAGTCGGTTGAATTGGTTGGCGTCGACGTTTTCGATATATTTTTCAATCGTATTTAAGTGAGAATCATCAAGTGCTTTTGAGACCAGAGTCAGTGCATCTGTGACGTTTTTCTGACTTGAAACAAAGAAAAGGATCTTGTTGGTTTGTAAATCAGCTTTCGATTTATGCTGCTCATAACTTAATGGTGATTGGAACAGGGATCGCAAGAGCTTATCCGGAGAACTGCCATCGAGTCTGGCAATGGTTGTTAATGGAATTCCGATAGCCGTTAAAGCCCGTACAATCTCAGTCGTGCAGTTGCGGGCTGCAAACAGGTAGCGGCCTTCAAAGTTCCAATGCAAAGTATACAGCTGATCAATCAGGAGATCTTTTTGTGTGTTGTTCAGCTTTAATGGCAGGGCGTAAAGATCGCGCAGTTCCATTAAATTGTATTGAGTTTTTATTTTTAAAAATGGTGTGGCGAATAAGTTTAATGGGTATTTACCCGTCATCCCGGCAATATTTCCGAAGTTCCCCGTGCTGGATAAAGCCGCAAAGCTTAGAACTATGTGGTCTGAAAAGTCCTTATAGCAATCAGGTCCGGGAGTACGGCCTTCTTTGCAAATAACCATGCGAAGCATGGAATGTCCAAATAAACTTGCCGTATCAGATCCTTCGGAAGCGTAAAGCACATCGATGGCCCAGATACGGTTTCTGTCAATTTTTGCAAAGGCATTTTCACTGCCAGCGAGATACCAGGTCATCTCGCTGTTGCAGTTAGCAGTTTTGTTTTCGAAAAATACTTTGTTGAAATATTTGTTAAGTGCGGGAAGTTTGCACGCGAATTGGGGATCAAAAGTATAAGATTCAAAATACACTGGGAAAGATTCACGAATTTCGCTGACCGCGTAAGGATCTGGTAGTCTTCTGGTGAAGTTATTGTTGTTTTTACCAGTGAAGCCGGAGCTTTCCCAGCCGGTCAAAGCCATAAATTCGGGATCTTCCGAGACGCTCAGTCCTTTTCCTTTTAAGGAAGCGCAAACAGGATCCACTCCGGAGTTTTTTGTGGCTAAGCAGACTTTCCTTAGAGCTCTAAGGTCTGCAGATTCAAAATTTTTCCCGTCATAAAAGTGCGCTATCTCGTGAGCCAGTGTCTTTTGAGCAGCCTCTTTTGAAAAAGAGGCACCCTGTCCTGTCAAAAATTTTGAATTCAGAAAAATTGTATCTCTGAGCAGTGAGGCTTTTCCCAAATTAATGCGGTCGGCGCTGTCGGTCGAACTTACAAATTTAATTGTTAAATCAAAATTGAGGCGGTTCTTTAAACTCAAAGGCAGGGCGGCTTGAGTGGATTCGATAATGTTGCTGGCAACAGCTTTTTCTTGTGCTGTGTGGCTTCCCTCAAGCTTAAGATTTAAAGCCAGAGCCGGTGAGGGGATTAGCAATTGAAAAAAGAGAGCTGCTGCCGTTAACATAATCTACTCCACCTGGAAATTAATGAATTTGTCGACGATTTGATCTTCAGTGAGTTGATCATTGATCTGTTTCGCTTCGACAATGGATGCTTTTAGCAGCTCTGACATTTCTCCCGTCATTTTGTACTGTATTGCTGCCTCCTGTAAGTTCAATACTTCGTCCCTGCAATATCCTAGGTATAGCATAGTGAGGCCTGTCGGTGCGGAGGTGATCGTCAGGACCATTACAGTGGCCGTGATACCCCTCCAACCACAGGCTGCGAATGCAGGCTTAAGTGGAAGACTTGCGATAAGAGTTGCGAGTACTAGTTTTTTCATTTCATTATTCCTTGTTAGTTCAAATTTATGGATAGAAATTTATCGACGATTTGATCTTCTGTTAGTTGATTGACGCTTTTTTGAGCTTCAAGCACGGACGCTTGTAGTAGTTCAGACATCTCGCCGGTCATTTTGTATTGAATCGAATCTTCTTGTAGAATTAATAGAGTGGATTTACATCCCTCTTCCATAAGAATCCCAGTACCTGTTGGTGCCGAGGTGATTGACAATATCATAAGAGTACCGAGTACGGACGCGGCCTTGCAATCAAGGTCCTCAATAGCTCCTGCGAATGCCGGTTGGAGGGGGAGGGTTGAGATGAGAATAACCAGTAGCGCTTTCTTCATAGAAATAATGCCTTTCTTGTTTAAATAGATCTTTAAAGTGCAGGCAAGGTATCGGTTTGTGAATGGCTTTTCCACTGACGAAGACTGACGTTTTTTGACGGTGGAATAATCAGGAAGAAGGTGAAAATAATACCATCCTTCAGGTGTGAAAGGCTTTGGTGGCTCGCGCCGAGAAGTGCCCTCTGTCTAATCCCTGAACAACCGAAATGCTCCCTAGTGGCTCTGATGGGGGTATGTGATTTGCTCTTGTCAGCCGTGGAGATTTGGCTTTCAGGAGTAAACG
>JAGIAF010000044.1:4879-15919 GCA_017745015.1 Bdellovibrio sp.
GAGGCAAGCACTTCTTATTGTTATAACTATGGCACTTGGTTTTTCGGCGCAGGCCGAGAGTATCTTGCCGCAATCGTGCAGTCTCTTTAAAGGGCGCAACACCGCCATGCAAGCTCCTTTGGCTATGTCCGATTATCATGTGGCTTTGCGCAGCTGTCAGGTTCAGGGACATAGCTTTGTGGCCCTTCGCGAGTTTAAAACTTCCAATAAAACTTATCTCTTGATTACGGATCCCACGACTTTGAAAACGGACCTGGTCGATAAAAGCTGCCTGAGTTGTGAAGACATCACTTTGAAACAGCTCCCAGAGAGTCATTTCCGTGGCGCTTTGAAGCAACAAAGCCAAGGCAGTTTTCCTTTGTCCAATGACGGGATTCGACACGCCCAAACCGGTTCAAAGGGTTACTTCTTAACTGTGGATCTTTGTCCTTCCCACAAAGAGTTTGAAAAGAATCTTTTTGGAAATCAGAAGGTGTCCACCACTTCAAACTTTCCGGTAGCCGTAGCTATCAGTGGTGGCTGGATCGCGCATCATCAAGACGAATTTAATCAGCTTAAAAATCAGGTGCTGGACGGGCAGTTGAATGTCACTTGGGTGAATCATTCTTATACTCATCCTTATCAAAAGTCGTTGCCCTTGGATCGTAACTTTTTGCTAACGTCCGGAACTATCTTTGCGGATGAGGTCCTCAAGCAAGAGCAGTACATGATTTCAAACGGCCTGGTGCCTTCGGTGTACTTTAGATTTCCCGGTTTGATCTCTGATCGTAAACTTATTTTGGAACTGACCAGTTATGGACTCTTATCATTGGGTTCTGATGCGTGGTTGGCGCTAGGACAAAAACCAACTCCTGGCAGCGTTATTTTAGTTCATGGCAATGGCAATGAACCTTATGGAATTCGGTTGTTCACAGCGTTTTTACAAAACATCACGGATATGAGCGTTTTTAAACCTATGAATGATATCTTTTGATCACTCCGGAAGGACCACATATGAAGCTAGCTGATATCGTGAATGCTATTGCGAAGGAACTTGGAACTTCCGATCTTAAAGAAATTAATAAAATTCTGAAGGCGGAGCCTGCAGTGAAGTTTCGCATTACTGGCAAAGCCTTAGGTCATTTTGGTTTTACCGGCCATATCAAGAGTCTTTCCGAAGAGGGTGTTAAAGCGTTCATGGCAAATAAGGTGTCATTGATTCGTTTGGCGGATATTGAATTTTTTGAAAAAGCGAAACCTCGTGAAGAGCGTCCTGTAAGAATGGCGAAAGTAGAAGCTGTTAGAAAGGCGACGGCGAAGAAGACGAAAGCGTCACCAGACGATACAGATTTCGATGATGGTGATGACGACTACGAAGAGGTCCGTCCTAAAAAGATGAAGGGCAAAGCCAAGTCCTCTGGAAAAAGCGGAAGCCGATTTATTCCCACCGCAAAGAAATAATGACTAAAAGGTCGCCTCGGGCCAAAGAGACAGGTTCTTGTTTTTGAAGTAGGGAGTGCACCACTTTAAGAATGGATAGCATAAGACCATTCCCCAGAGCAGATCGCGCAGAACTTGTTTTTCAAGACGTGGAAAAATGGTGTCGAGAATTAAGTCTCCGGCACCGACTCGTAGGCCGATCAAAATGGGATTGATCAATAACGCGGGAATCAAGATTGCAATCACTAAGAATATCAGCGCTGTGTTGATTTTGCGAAGCACCTTCGCACGATAGATCATCTTATAAGATTCATAACCGATCAGTGGCTTTGCCGCGTTCGCGAGTCCATGAATCAAAAGGATATCGAAGCTGTGGATTCCAACCAGATTCGAAGTGATACTTTCCGCTATAATATTTCCGAAAAGTACGCGGGGACCCCACATGAAATATAGTGGCAGAGCTACGACATAGGAACCATAGAGATAGAAGAAGCCATCGACATAGAAAAACTGTATGCAGAAGAGCTTCGCGATAAGAATCAGAAAAAATGGCGCGACCCAAGTCCACCAAGGCAAGGTCGCAGTGTTGTGATCAGATGGCGTCATAGATCAATGCTAGGTGATTCACCTGCAATGTCAAAGCTCAATCGTCAGTTTATTTGTTCAGCTGCTCTTTGACCCAAGTAAGACTCAAATAGACGTCTTGAACGAAGGACATTCCGCGACACATATCATCATGCGATACATCTGGACTGACGCGCTTGTTGATTCCTAAGACATAGAATTGGCCACTCGACTTAAACAGGACAGGGCCTCCGGAGTCACCATGACATATGCCACCACGGTCGCGTTGATTAAAGTGGAATTCGAACTGATCGTCTTGCACCCAAGTGATATCTTGGGAGATCTTTCTTAGAATTCCTGCTCCTAAATGATCAGGCTCACTCCAGCTGCCGACAGTTCGACTTTGTCCGTAACCAGCAGCAATGACTGTCATGAACTTCGTTGCGTGGATTTTATCAGTGGGAAGAAGTGCTGGTTTGTAGCCTGCAGGCAGTTTTCCAGTAAAGCGAAGCACCGCAAGATCGATATTGTCTTTTCTTTTGTAGTCGTCGTGGATGACTTTCGATTTCACTGGAAAATAAACGTTCGGTTTGAAAGCGTCGCGGCCGAAGGCGATATCAAAAGTCCCTTGCGGATAAGGCTCTAAGCAATGAGCTGCGGTAAGAACAGTGTTGTTGCCGATCAGTACTCCTGTGCAATTGACTTGGCCTTCAGGGATATGAGCACGAACGGAGACAACGGATTGCAAGTCAGGATCATTCGCGGCGACTTCTTGGCCGCCATAAATGCCTTCGCCATCTAGGTTAAGATTGCTGATATCTTGCCCCTGACACGCGGCAAGTACAGAGGCTGTCATTACCATAACAGCAGTCTTCAACATCCAATTCATAAATGCCTCCGAGAATCATGAGATACTTCAGATTTAATTCGAGGCTGATTCTAGATGTCTCAAGGGCCTGCAGCAAGGCCCCTGTAAAATAGAATGTGTTGTCAAAAGATTCGACAATTAGTGAGGCAGGAGCTTCGTGAAAGACGGGTCCGCGAGCAAGGCCTTGCAGATTTGATCGGCCAAAAGCTTTCCGGCAGCAACGTCTGAAGGGTAATGAACTCCCACCACCGTGCGCAAGGTGCCTAGGCGATCGCCATAGGCCAAAATCTGTTGCGCGCGATCCGGAAAGATCGTCGCCATGAGGCAGGCATCCGTCATGCTAATTGTGGCATGAACGCTAGGATAAGACTTGTTGCCCCCCGGAGGCTGAATGCAAGGACGAAGGCGTGAATAAGTTCTGAACGGGCGTGGACGGTCGTATTGATCTTTAAATTCTTCGGCAATTTTCCCGGAAAGATCGGAAGCTTTCATCAAAGGGTTCTGGATTTTTGCGAACTCCTCAGGGGTGATAAGGCCGGAGTTTCTATAGAAGTTTCCGAAGGTCGGGTTTTCCTGCTTTTCAGCCATGGCGCACTCTTCTTCGGAACGGCGATTTTGTAGGTCAAACATCGTATTGACCTCAGCTTTTTCAACGGAAGATCCTGCAACTGGAGGATCTTGTAAGGAGAAGTCCCTTGCAGAAAGCTGTGCCCAGTTGGCCTGGGACGCTAAAGGAAGGATCAGAAGTAAAGAGGCTGTTACGATCAGTCTTTTCATGGGGAGTTTGTACTCCCGTCAATGAGCGGTTTCAATAGAAATCAGGGGCCCTGACGAAACCTTGATTTTATTTCCTAGCTTTTAAGGAGCTTAGACCTTAATTTGGTGAGGTCCACTTATAGAACTATTCAGAGGAAAATACGATGAAAAATAAAAAATGGTTTGCTGTAAAAACACTCTATGTCACTCGCGCCGTAGGCCGTTCTAGCGCTAAAGGTAAAGAGGCCTTCGCAGAGTTACTTGAAGAGCGTGTCGTGTTGTTCCAAGCTGCTAATGCCAACGCCGCGGTAAAAGCCGCAGAAAAAGACGCTAAAGAGTACAGCCAATACACTTACTCAAACTTCAATGATCAAGCAGTACGTACTGAGTACTTGAACGCTTGTGACGTCTTCGAACTTTACGAAGCTCTTGAAAACGGAGTAGAGATTTTTGCTTCCACAGAAGTGTTGACGAAAAAAGCTGCGAAATCAGATTTGATCGCACGCCGTCTCGGAAAATTGGAAACTAACAGCACAATCAAAATGCGCAAAAGATTTATGAGCAAAGAATTGAGCTCTTACATCTAAGCCCATGCTTGATATCTATATTGATGCCGATGGCTGTCCCGTTAAAGACGAAACCTATAAGGTCGCTGAACGTTATCAGTTGAAGGTATTTGTTGTTGCCAATAAATACCTGACAACACCTAACGATTCTCGAGTGCAGATGGTGGTCGCTTCCAGCGATTTTGATGCTGCTGATGACTGGATTGTCGAACACGCTCAAAAAGGCGATATCGTTATTACTGCCGACATTTTGTTGGCAGAGCGATGCGTGAAAAAGCAAGTTCGTGCCATTGGTACCAAAGGCGTTGAGTTCACGGAAGATAGCATCGGCTCTGCCGTAGCCACTCGCGAACTCATGCAGAATCTTCGTCATATGGGAGAAGTGCGTGGTGGTCCCGCTCCCATGGATAAAAAAGATCGTTCCCGCTTCTTGGGAACTCTGGATCAAATTATTCAACAGCTAAAACGTGGCGGATAACGGAGCGCGCTTAGATTAAGCGGGCTCGTTCCAAAACGATGACGCCTTCAATTTGTCTATTTCTGTAAACCGGCGCCATCCGGCGGAGTTCGATTTCCATAGTGAAATGTTCCGCGGAATTTGCTTCGCGCAGACTATGTATTGGCACATTGGGAACGAAAGATTCGTGAATCTCCCCAGAGAGCGCTTTGATCGCTTCACCTAAAATTATTTTTGTATTCTCTTCAGTACGTTCAAATAGGTTCCACCATTCGATGGTATGAAGCTCTTCTAAAGTATAAGAGCAGTGGTCAAAGAATTTGAAATTTCTAAATAGTTGCAATTGATCTTTGGAGTAGATCTCAACGATATCTTCTTGAGTCAGATGGGTGAAAAAGTCGCGGCAAGGAGCCAAGCCTAAGCGACAAAAAGCTCTCCACACGAAGGACAGGTTGTCATTGATCTTCATGCCTTCGGCACGATGCTCTTGGCAGAGCTCCTGATAGAAACGCACCTGCTGGATGACGTGCACCTTCTGCTGGTTGCTTAGCTTGGAAAAATGCGGCAGTCCCGGCAGAAAGGGCCGAACGTTTTTACCTTCTTCTTTAAGCATGTCTGATATGCTTAAGGCTATGGACATAAATTCTTCGCTGAGAGTGCCTTGATCGCTATTATCATTAATAAGCTTGGCTTTGAGTGACATCGATTCCCCACATACGTACAGAATGGAAGTTAACTGCGAGTATACCTTGTTAAGAATCGAAAAAGGAAAAAATCTCAGGACCCCAAATTGTTTTGAAATTTATTATAAAAAAAAAGCCGCTTTTCATTACGGCGTGGAAATCCACCTGCTGTAATCCCGTAAAATATATCTGTCAAAAATAATAACAGGCGAAGAATTCAGCTGCTTTCTGTAAAGTGCGGCTTTCTATCTATGGAATGAGGGGCGCCGATGAAAGTCGTATTTTGTACTTTTCTTATAGTTGTCTCAGCGACGAATGTTTTCGCTGCGAATCTGACTTCTGTTTTTCAGAGCAATTATTATCAGCACCTATCATTGAACTCTCAAGAAAAAACTTTGTTTCAAAATGTTGATATCTATTTGGTTCCGGGATTGATGTCCGAAGTCTTTTTGTCTAACGATCGCAGATCTCAAGTGAATTTTGCAAGCCTTACGGGCGATTACTTTGGACAACACAAAAAGGTTTTGACGTATAAATATGGGTTTTCGGTGAAGCTTCTTTCTAGCTCTTCGCGTTCCGTCGATGAAATTAAACAAAATATCCATAATGGACTAGAAGAATCTCGTCGTGCTAACAGAAAAGCTGTGTTCATGACTCATTCTTTGGGTGGTCTGGCGCTGCTTGAGGAGTTGGTGACTCAGCCTCAAGAGCAAGAGGGCGTGGCCGGAATCATCTTTTTGCAAAGTCCGTTTTATGGAAGCTCCATTGCAGATTTCTTTTTTGGGGAGAAGTTGGGATTGAATGACATCTTAAAACCCGTTTTGCCGTTCGTGAATATGTCGGCAGAGACGGTTGGTTATTTGAGCACAGAATCTCGTAAAACTTTTATGGCCAGCAAAGAGCAAGCTGTTGCTCAGTTAGTTGCTAAGATTCCACTCTTTACGGTATCGGGTGTGGTCAATGGCGAGCCCAGTATGCTAACACCAGCCGTGAACCTGATGTCTTATGGCTGCTTCAATGTAGTGATGAATCGATGCTATTCCGAAACACTGTTGCCTTCACCTTATTCTTGGGGTGATGGGTTGGTTTCTTTAAAGAGCTCTCTGCTTCCGGACGCAGATTATGTGATTTTAGAGGGCGTCGATCATGCAGAGACCGTAGTGAATCTTCTGTTCACTGACTATGAACAAACATCGATGACTGAAGCTTTATTTAAAATTCTTGCCGCAAAAGTTTCACAATAGACGTCAACTGTTATTCGCCACATTACGAGCTTGAATATTGTCATTTGAATGGAAACTTTGAAAGTCTCATTCCTGAATGATCTTGAAAGGATTCAGAATGACTTCAAAGCTTAAGGTGTTAGGTGCACTTTCTTTAGGAATGTTATTTTCAATACATGCCCGGGCCGAGCTTGAGGTGTATGGCTTCGCGCAGCTCGATTACATTCAAGATTTTAAAAGAGTCGATCCCCTGTGGGAAGCCACCCTGCGTCCTTCGAAAATCCCGACACAAAATGATCAGTATGGCAGTGACGGACAGGCTGTCCTAAGCCCTCGTCAAAGCCGTTTGGGTGTTCAAGGAAGCACCCCAGTCTCTGAAAAAGAATTAAAGACGCGACTTGAAGTGGATATGTTCGGGGTGGGTAAAGATGAAGGCAAAGTTTCTTTGCGCTTAAGACATGCCTACGGGGAGTGGGGACCGGTCTTGGCGGGGCAGACATGGAGTAACTTTATGGACGTCGATGGCTTTCCTAACATCGTCGACTATTGGGGACCCACGGGAATGGTCTTCATTCGAACTCCGCAAATCAGGTACACACCTCTTGCGGGAGAGAATACTGTTTCCATTGCATTGGAAAAACCTTGTACGGATTTAGATGCGTCTCTGGGGGCAGTTCAAATGGATAACAAATTTCCAGATGTCTCTGCGAAATATCAACGCAACTCCGAGTGGGGGCATGTGGCGGTTGCAGGTATTGCTCGATACTTGGGATTTGATACGCCGGGAGCTGCGGGGGCTCATCCCCAAGATCATAAAATGGGTTGGGGCGTGAATGTGTCCAGTAACTTCGTCATCGCCATGGCAGACAAATTGATAATGTCGGCGGTCTATGGTGATGGTATTGCAAATTATATGAATGACGGGGGGACAGACTTGGCAGCAGATGGTCCTCCGGGAGACCTTCAAGCGAAGTCGGTTCCACTCTTTGGTTGGGTTGCCTATTACGACCATCGTTGGAATGAAGCATGGGCGACATCCCTGGGCTATTCCAGAACCGAAGAGAACAACACCAGCTTCCAAGCGGCCAACGCCTACAACTTTGGTGAGTACTCATCCATCAATGCTCTTTTCACACCGGATAAGCACATCTTGATGGGAGCGGAGTTTTTGTATGGAGCACGCCAGGATAAGAATGGCGATCGCGGTGAAGACTATCGTGTTCAGTTTACCTTTAAGTATTTGTTCTCAAGTCTTGCGGCTAAATAGGCCTGTTTAACATTTGTATGATCTAAATAGAATTTCGTTAAGTTCTTAAGGGGAACTCCGAAGTGTTTAGATATGAATCCAAAAACCAAAGTTGCAGCTCAGGACCTTATCAAAATGATACAGGTGGAAAACAGAGCGGAGTATTTCAGGTACAAATCTGAAACAGAAGCTCCTTTGAGTCTTATCTGTGATCGTGCTGATGCATTAGGGCCCTTGAAACTGCACCAGAAAATCGGCTTCGCTCAGTATATATTACGTGGTGAGGTATTTTACTCCCGATTTAGACCTGGTGACAGAGTTGATATTAGGACTCAGAAAGCTGGATCTGATTATTCTGATAAGTTTTCGGATGGATGGAGAGTTGATTCTATTAGCTATCCCTCACCGGGAAAAATCGAAGTGGTTATTTCTGGCGTAGGGCCTTTTGAAGAAGATGGTGTTAAGGAAGTCTTTCTTTTCAAAAGTTCTTCTACTCTTTTTAATGGTATTCTAATTAGAAAGATCTCGGAAATGTCCAGATCTGATGAGCCAATTCTTTTGGGTAATGAGCGAAGAGCTCTCGCTGCAAACCATCCTGAGTTCAAGCGGCACTATAACAACCTCAATGATGGGCAAAAGATTGCTGTTCACTCTCTCATTGGCAATAATCTCACTGGTGCAATTCAAGGACCGCCGGGCACTGGAAAAACGCAGCTATTGCGATCTATTATCTCATTGGGCTTATCATCAAATATGAAAGTGGGAATTACTTCGCTTACAAATGCGGCCGTCGATAATTTGCTTGGACGGATTGTAAGTGGCGCTTTTGCTCACGACTGGGTAAGAGTGGGAGACGCAGATAGAGTAAATCGTGATCTCTATCATGGAGATCTACAAAATGTAAATTTTGTTGTTCGAGGTTTTAGCAAAGAAGTGAACGAGATAGCGTTGATCGCCTCGACTCTTCATAAACTCGCATTCAACTGGAAATCTGCGCCAAAATTTGACTTACTTGTTATTGACGAAGCGGGGCAAGTTCCGATTTATTTTTGGCCATTCATTCAACGAATGACCAAGAGGCTTGTGCTTGTCGGTGATCAGTTTCAGTTGCCACCAGTTTTATCGGCAGAACATGTTAATTTGCCCGCCAATAATATTTTCGCATTGTGTGTTGATAAAGAGACGCCGATGTTGGAAACCCAATATCGCATGCGACGCGAAATTCAGGCTTGGTCATCGGAGAAATTCTATAAAGGTAGACTGCTGCCTCATAAGACTGTTGTGAATCGTGACTACTTTGCTCATCATCCAGCATTTTTGAGTGACGGGTTTGTTGTTCCGAAGAAGTTCGATTCGAATTCAACAGGTAAAGGCTCGCAAATTGAGGCAGACTTTATTGTCGATAAAGTTGAGAAGCTCGTAAGGACGAGGGAAGACTTAACGACAGTAGGTGTTATCTGTCCCTACAGGGCTCAAGCAGGTATTGTAAATGCTTCGCTGCAAAATAGGCTCGGTGTGGCGACGGCATCTCGCATTCTCGTGGATACAGTTGAGAGGTTCCAAGGTCAGGAACGAGAGGCGATCTTTCTTTCGTTCGGTGGAGGGGGCAACTCACAACACGATCTTCGATTCCTATCAGATCCAAGGCGATTAAATGTTGCTGTGACCAGAGCAAAATCGAGATTCTTCTGTCTTTTTGATGAAGGCTTATTAGAACGATCTACGGGTAAGCAATCGGAAGATTTGAACGAGTTTCTGCGATGGGTGAGTGATGGGCGTGTTGCAATTAGAAAAGCTGCCTAGTCTAAATTCCGAGGCCAGTGTCAAAAAACTCCTAAGCTAATTCGAGTGAGTCAGCGAAAATAGATTTAAAAGGAGTTTTTTATGCAAACTTCTCAATCTAAAAAAGACCCGGTAGTCCACAATAAATCCACGCCAGATTCAAAATTGCTGGAGATCGAACGAAAATTTGACGTGCCTGCGGCAACTCTTTTTGACGCCTTTGCCAGTGCTGATGCGGTGGAGGCGTGGTGGTGGCCGGAAGGTATGTATGCCGACAATGTGGATTGGGACTTCCGTGAAGGCGGAAGATTCTTTATCAACATGAAGGGTGCTCAGCAAGGCGGCTCTGGTATGGCTGGTATTTTTGAAGAGATCGTTCGCGAAGAGCGTATCGTAATGACCGATCAATTCGCGGATGAAAATGGTCGTGTGATCTCTGCGAAGGAAGCGAATATGCCAGGTAAATGGCCAGAGAAAGGCTATATCACCTTGGAGTTTGAAGCTCTCGATGACGACTCCAGTCTTTTACATCTTTCTCAAGAAGGAATTCCAAATGAAATGCACAAGGATTGCATTGAAGGTTGGAATCAAATGTTTGCGAAGCTCGATAAGTATTTAAAGGATCGTCGACACTAAGGAGTGAACGAAATGCTAGCTTTGTTCACTCCGTACTTGGCGAAGATTTTTTCGAGTTGACCATTTGAAGACATCCGTGTGACTGCGCCCTGAATGTTTTTAAGGTCGCGGTCCGTGGTTCTTTTCTTAGAAAGATAGATTCCGGTAGGAATCCAGGTGTCAGTGTCTGGAATCATGATCAGACCATTAGCTAAACTTGTATTCTGCTTAAAGTATTCAAATGTGGTTTCGGGAAAGAACGTGGCGTCTGCGGTTCCTTTTTTTATCAAGGTCAGAATATTCTCGTGATCAGTGGTTTCTATATAGAGGTGCTGTTTCTTAAGAGCTTCAAGCTCTTCTTTCTTGTAGGCAAAACGAATTGAAATCAGGCCCGAAAACTTGATCGCCGGAGCATCAATGTATTGTTGTATGCTCCAGTCCTTCTTATAAACTGAGGGATTTACTACCAGCACTCGACGTGTTTTCACGACGGGAATAAATGTTCCGTAGCTGGCGTATTCGCCGGAGTCTTCAATATTTAAAAGTGTCAGATCATAAGTGTCGTCTTTAAGAGCTTTCCAGTTTCTGTAGGAGGGCACTTGGTCGACGATGACTCGACAGCCAGTGATCGTTCCAATGGCCTGGGAGATGTCGTGACCAACACCAACCATCTTGCCGCTTTTGTCAGGGAATGACACCGGCCAAACCCGGTTTGCAGCGACGTTGTAAGTGTTTTCACACCGACTGGAGCGGGCGAAAGAAATTTGAGAAAAGAAAATCAAGAGGAGCAAAGCTAGAATGTTTTTCTTCATTCCTTATAAGGTATCTTGTTTAAGGGAATCGAAAATATGTATTTTATTA
>JAGIAF010000450.1 GCA_017745015.1 Bdellovibrio sp.
CATTGACTTACGACCACAGAATCGTAGACGGCAAAGAAGCCGTCAGCTTCCTAGTGAAGATCAAAGAGCTTGTTGAAGATCCAGAAAGATTGTTGCTAGAGATCTAAAAGGTACGGACACACCTTTGTTTCGGGCTCCTGCCCAAAACCCCTTTGGGGCTTACGCAAAAAAGTCCCTTTCTGGGATTTTTTTGGTAGCAACCAAGAGTTAAATTATAAAACCCCGTTCTCGAAAGAAGCGGGGTTTTTCTTTTCTGTTTACATTTAATTCCGAATTCAATAAAAAACTCTATGCCTAAGATCACTCTGAAGTACGAATTTATACCTCTTCAAGACCTACATTCGAGTGTTCTGCCTACGCCTATTTCTGATTTCCCCAAGAGTTTCGCCGAACCAGAAAAGCTAGATGCTTTCAACAAAGTTTTTGCTAACTTCAACTTACATGGCGACGACATTCTTAATTCTGTCTTTGATGATTCTACCGAGCATATATTCGATGTAACTATCACCACTGGATTACCTTCCCCTTATGATGCTTGGACAATTGCAAATAATGGTTCCCCAAAAATCTTCTTTAATCTTGATGAATGGACCATTGACGAAATCCACTCTGCAGGAATCCGCGTGGTGATCCACGAAGTCACCCATGCTCTTTTGCATCCGTTTTTGAAGAATATGGACATCACTACCCCCATCGGACGCCTTAACAAAATTGTTATTGACGAGGGTATCGCACATTTTATTGGTTTTCCCGGAGACCGCGCTGACCTGCTCACAAAATGGCGGAACAAATGGGAGCCAGCAGAAGAAGCTCTAAAGCAAACTTATACCCAATTCACTCTCAAAAGCATTTCGTCAACACAAGAATCCCAGCTGCTTCAAGAGGCTGATACGGGCTCATTTTGGAGTAAGTACGGAGCTATTAGTGGAATGTTCCGTGCCGCAAATATCTACTCTCAAGAAGGCGGCAAAGGACTCAAAGCCGCAATTCATGCCCACCAACTTCTCAAAAAATAGATAACGAGATCATCCGCAACGTTACTTCCGACGTCGGCAGTGACAATTTCTTAAATGAAACTCGCAGACATACAAAACGATTCGATTTATGAGCGTAGGAGCCCAGAAACAACCAGGCACCTTTTGGTTAGGCACCTTTTGGTTAGGCACCTTTTGGTTTCCGGTTACTTTTTTGTAGTCGATGGAATGGCTTGCTTGTGGGGAAATTTGGTTAATACTTTTCCCATGAAAATTTTTGACTATCTGGATTTAGCTACTTATTTGAGTGACGTTTATAAAGAACGTCGTGAACGCGAATCGAAATTTAGTTTTTCGTATTGGGCTGAGCAACTCGGTGTTGGATCGAAGTCTCAGGTCCAGTTGATTGTTTACGGCAAACGACTTTTAAATCCTAAGCATGTACAAGTCTTTATCGATAATTTACAGCTCAAAGGCCAAGAGGCCGAATACTTCACTTTGCTTGTGGATCTCTCCCACGCTTCTTCGACTTCGCAGAGAAAATCTGTAAATGAGGCTTTGCTTAAGATTCAGAGAAATCGTTATGTTCAATATGAGCTGAGTGCGCACTCAAAGATCTTGGATGATGCTCTTTATCCAGTAATTATGACTTTGATGAACTTCTCCGATGTTGAAAAGCGTCCGGAGAAGATCGCAGCCCTCCTCAACTCCCCACTTGAGAAGGTTCAAGCTGGGTTTCAGGAAGTTCTGAATGATACCGCAATGAAGGACTATCAAGCGGCTAATAAGCCACTTAGCTCGATTAAAATTCCCGAGAACAACCATCACCATAATTTGGTGAATTACTATACTTATTGGATTCAAAAATCGATCGATGCGATTCAGCTGCCAAAAGAGGTGCGTAAATTCCGTTCATTGCAAATGGCGCTCTCTAAATCTGAATTTGAAGATTTTACGAACAGAATGAACGAGTTCGCAATGGTGCTTTTAAATAAGTATCA
>JAGIAF010000451.1 GCA_017745015.1 Bdellovibrio sp.
ATCCTGATTAAAATGGTTAAGAAAATCTATCGCCAGGGCTTCTCTTCTTTCAACAGAGGATCTGTTTACAACGGCACAATGAATGCAGCCTTCCAAGAAGAGCGCGTATACCTCTCTCTTTTGAATGAGCTCTTGACGCCAAATAAAGATGCTTACGTGATGAATATGCCAGGCATCTTGGCAAAGGCACCGACTCAACCATTGCTTGTGGAAGTTGAAACTCAGTTTGCGATTCTTAACAGCATGGTTAAGAAAATCCAAATTGTGCAAATTGATGGGAAAGAGAGAATTCAATCTCCTCTTGAAAACTCTCAATTTGAAGAGCAACTAACGAAGATCCAAGCCGCCCTTAAAAAGGTACAACAAGCTATGGGCATTAAAGATGCTTCATCGAAGGTGTTCACTGAAAATACTCCAAGTGAACCAGCACCGCCGGTCCTTGTGCAGGTGAATAAAGCGCAAAGAAATATGGCCGTGCAAGCGCTTGAAAGCTTGGAAGCCGTTGCCTCTGAAATGATGATGTACGGGACTATGGCTAATGCCATGAGCTGGGATAAGATTCGCAATTTGAAACAAGTAAGTGCTGCACAAAAGGCCTTTCAAGATGAAATAGAAAAGAAGAAACACCAATTGGGCGGCGGTATGACCGCTCCGGGCAGATAAGCGTCTCATTTTGAGATGTTAGCGGGAAATGTTACCCCGTTAAGGTTTTAACACTCCAGATCTTTTATACAAGGTCTGAAGCTCGCAAAAGGTTGGCGAGAAGTTTGCTACTAAGTAAGTTGTTCAGATTAACAAATTTAACGGTTTTAAAAGAGGAGATTTCAAATGAAAAAGGCATTTTTACTAGGCATGGCGTTCGTAACGGTAGTTAGCTCTCAATCTTTTGCTGGTGGTACGGCTAAAGGTTTTCCTGAATACAAAGGTGTAACTGCAAATCACTACTTCAAGAAGGACGGTGAATTCAAACCCGGCGCTAAAGAAGCGTTTTCAGAGAAATTGAATATTGCTGCTGAAAAGTCTCAGCTTCTAGACACTGCAGTGAAATCTAAAGAAAAAAGGGACACATTGGTCATGCTAGCGGCAGCAAAAGAAGTCGCTATCTCTCAAAAGGATACTGTTACTGCCGACGCAGTTGACGCATCTGCAGCACTTGTTCTTCGCGGCGCGATGTTGAGCAAAATTGAAGGCAAGAACGCAGAGGATCCAATGGTTGTCGCAAATCACGCTATCAAGAAAATCGAAGCTAAAGCTGAAGAAATCTTGACTCAGTTCGGCCCAGCAGAGCGTGCTTCTTATAAAGAAGTTCTAGTTGAATTCGATAAACTGGTTTCTACTTCTAAATCTGGTTCTTACGAAGAATTATTCTTGCAAGCTATCATGAATTCACGCGGTGTAACTCGCGATAAAGCAGTTGAGATTGCTAAAAAATTGAGAGACTGCGTTTAGTCCTCATCCCACCTCTTGAAAAACCCCAAAGCCAAGGTCTCAAAACCTTGGCTTTTTTATTTCGGGCTTCTACCTGATGTTCTAGATATCGACTTTCTTTGGATCAGTCACAATCAACAACTCAATTCGACGGTTCATCGCCTTGTGCTCGTCCGTATCATTCGGAACGATGGGTTTTTGATCACCATATGAGATTGAAATAAATCTTTTAGGATCCATTTTTTGATACTTGGTAAGATAACGAACAACGGCAGAGGCACGACTTCCCGCCAATTCCCAGTTGCTCGGATACATTGGATCTTCAATCGGAGAGTCATCTGTGTGACCTTCAACGATGATGCGCTTATTGTTCGACTTCAGAACTTCAGCGACTTTTTCCAGTGCTGGCAAAGATGACAGGCGCAACTTCGCCGAGCCTGGCGTGAAGAAGCTAGAGGCTGTTAACGACACACGAACACCGACGGCATCGTGATAAATATCTTGGATTGAATTTTTCTTTTCATCCCCGGCCATGGACTTATTC
>JAGIAF010000452.1 GCA_017745015.1 Bdellovibrio sp.
CCACAAAACTTCTTTATCCAAATCAGGTAAATTCGGAGCTAGCTCCAAATTGAAGATCACTTGTGCTTCGAAAATATCTAAGAGCTCTGCTCGCTCAATATGTCCTGATTCTTTATTGCGACACACAACACTGCGACCACCGCCGCCACTAACCGCTCCATCAATCGCAAAAGCAAACGGCGTCAGAAGCAATGTCATTACATACACAAAAAGGCTCGAGCTTTTGAACATAGAATCCTCGCAAAGATTTTTTGTAGCGAATATTTAGAACTAAATCATGTTGCAAAAGCTATTGCCATTGTTTTAATTTGAAAAATGAAAGAGATCTTTCAGAATTACTGAAGTTTCAAAAGGAAGACCATGAAATCAAGTATTTACGAGTACCGCGACTACAAGGATTACTTTCTGGATCTGATCGAAAGCAATCCTGCAACCCGTCGAGGAATGCGCAAGGAACTCTCCGAAGCCATTGGCTGCCAGGTCTCCCACATCACCAACGTCCTTTCAGGAGCTGGACACTTTAGCCAAGAGCAAGCCGAAGCCGCCGCAAGATTTTTTGGATTATCTTCCTTAGAAACAGAATTCGTTCTGCTGCTCGTTCAATACAATCGCGCGGGAACCTCGTCACTTAAATCTTTCTACGAGAAAATTTTGAATGAAAAGCAAGTAAAGTGCACTAGTTTGAAATCAACTTTAGAGATGCCCGACTCGCTTCAACAACAAGATGAGGCTCTTTACTATAGCAGCTGGCAATTTGCCGCAGTTCACGTTTTGGTTTCTATTCCAGAATTTCAAAATCGCGAGGCTATTGCCAAGAAGTTGGAACTGCCCATTGCGCGAGTTGATGAGATCTTAGCGTTCTTATGTGAAAAAGGATTGATCGCCAAAGAAGGTACAAGATTCAAAATTCTCAGAGCCCTCATCCATCTCGATAAATCATCGCCACTGATTTCCAAACACCACTCGAACTGGCGGTTAAAATCCATGCAGTCCATGGAGTACAATGCAGAAGAAAAGGTCCACTATTCGTCGGTGTTCTCAGTTTCAAAAAAGGATTATCCGCGAGTCCAAGAGCTTCTTAAAAAATCCTTGTCAGAATCAATGAAAGTCATCGCCAAGTCTCCCGAAGAAGAATTGGCCGTCATTTGTGTAGATCTTTTTAAAATTTAACGACCTTCGGCCACCAGACTCCCCTCGTGATTTTTCATCTGGTGACTTTGGCAGCCTATTCTATGCTTCGATGGTGTTGTGCTATTTGGAGTAAACCCGGCGCAACTCATCAAAATGAAGCTGCTGAACCTGGCCGGTTTGAGCACACATGATGTTCGTTAGATCAATGGTATATATAACCATAACTTGATTTTTCTTATCATAGAACTCTACGTAGCAATCCGGAAATCCCAGAATGTGCCCGTACTCATGCTTGAATGCCACCTGGGTGTATTTCTCCGTAAGAGGAGACGTCGGATCCAGATTGATTAAATCTCCCATTACGTAAGGGGTTGAGCCCGGCTGAAAGTTAATATGCACAGCCGCATCCGGTGTGAACTTCAACTCAAGATGCCAATCTTTTCCTTGCCATGCTCTTTCAACATTCAACTTCAGAGCATCAGTAATATCTGTTCTGGAATCATTTCGCAGAAGTGAAATAAAAGCGTTCTTTTCTGAATCCCAGTAAATATCATCGCGAGGAGATTCAATTTTGAAATTAGCTTCGTACATCTTTTTAGAATTTCGAAGATACCACTTATAGTATTTAAAAAGATCTCCGTTTGCCGCGAACTGATCAAACGAGAAATTGCAACTTGCTTCCGTCTCGTCCGATGCGTTTCCACACATCCCCAGAAGCCATTCTTTCAGTTGCTCTTTGAGCTCTTCTGGAAGACTTGCCCATTGTGCGAGCTCGCCTTCAAGATTTGGACGAGAGCTTAGGAAATAGTAGCCGCGAATATCCCATATCTTTGC
>JAGIAF010000453.1 GCA_017745015.1 Bdellovibrio sp.
ACCGTGACAAGAAATCTCGATGACTTCTTCACCGGTAAAAGATTTTCCATTCTTGAAGTAGGTTGCAAGAACCTCGTCAATCTCAGAGCCGTCTTGAGATTTAATATTCCCAAAATAGACTTTATGAGATTCAGGATGTGCTGGCAAAAAAGTGCAGAGCTTAGAAACGATCGCGAGAGTATCAGGGCCGCTAATTCTAATAACGGAGATTCCGCCCACCCCGTGAGGAGTGGAGACCGCGCATATCGTATCCTTATCACGATCTCCTCGAACCATGTGCGAACCCTGCTCTTTCAGAAAATACTAACTAGTCTTGGTGTGCATCTTCAGCATTGTTACCTGCTGAATTGCCACCTTTAGCTGGATAAATTTTGATCTTTTTGTAAAGACCATCACCCAATGAACGGCTTTTGATGCGAGGATCTTTAGCCAAGTACTGGTGAACAACTTTACGATCTTTTGGTGGCAAAGCTCTGTAGTATACAGACTTACCTTGCTCAATGCAGATCGCTTTCAAGTTCTCTGCACGCTCAATCAAAGCATTTGCAGATTCATCACGATAACCGCCGCAATCCACCGTGATATTTGTTTTATCTTCAGGGAAATTGTGTTGGATCACGCGTTTCAAGAACAATTGGAATGCATCCAACATTTGTCCTTTTTTATCTTTCAATAGCTCTTCATCTCCACCAGAGAATTGAATAGCTAGAACGGCACCGCCGTCATCTTCTTTCTCAGAAGTGATTTCAAAAGAAAGGTCAAACTGAGCTTTCTCAATGATACCTTCCAAAGTAGCTTGAACCAGCGATTCTACTTCGCTGTTAGCACTCTTACTTTTCCCCCCGAAAAGTTTGCTAAAAAATCCCATCTTACCTCCCAAGTAGGTCTATACTCCGACTCCGCCGGAGTAATAAAAATAAATTACTTTTTCGCCTTCGCCGGTTTAAGTGCGGGCGCCGCTTTCGTATCTCTCATGATGAAATATTGCTGGATAATACCGAACAACGTGCTGACAACCATGTAAAGGGTCAGACCGCTAGGCAATTGCAACATGAAGACCGAGAATACCAATGGCAAGAACGCCATGATTTTCGCTTGTGTAGGATCCATTGTCGATGGAGTGATCTTTTGTTGGATGAACATAAAGACCGCCATCAACACCGGCAATACATAGAACTTATCGTGAGCACTCAAATCGTTGATCCAGAAGATGAACGGAGAGTTGTAAAGTTCAATGGAAGAACCGATCACGCGATATAGCGCAAAGAACACCGGGATTTGAATCACCATCGGAAGGCAACCACCCATTGGGTTTGCTCCGTGCTGTTTCATCACCGCCATCATTTCAGTATTCAATCTCATCGCATCGTCTTTGTACTTCTCACGAAGACCTTGGATGATAGGTTGAACCTTTTGCATCGCCTTCATTGATTTTGCCGACATGATATTGAAAGGCAAAACGCAAAGACGAACTAGCAACGTCAACATGATGATCGCAAAACCCCAGTTACCCACCCATGAATGGAACGCTTTCATCACGTACAGCAACGGACGAGCGATCATACCGAAGAAACCGAAATCCAGGATGTGCGCCATCTCCGGATCAACAGCTTTCAACGCATCGATAGATTTAGGGCCCGCATAGAAAAGTTCTGTGAACTTCATTTCTGGAGTCAAATTCACTGGGGTATAAGTCAATTCCGCCAACGCTTTTTTACCAGCTACATCCGCCGTCAATTTTACATTCGGCATGATGTCTGATTTATCAAGAACTGCTGCTGCAAAGTACTGAGAGCTTGCAGACACCAACGTCGCAGTTTCGAAACCTTTATCAAAGTTTTCTTTGGCATTGCTGAAGTTTACAGTCTCAGTTTTTCCACCATTATGAGAAACGAAGAAATCTTGGTGCTCATAAGAAGGGAAAAGGAAAGATTTAGAACCGTGCTCGTGAATAT
>JAGIAF010000454.1 GCA_017745015.1 Bdellovibrio sp.
CTGAGTTCCCTGCTTGGATCAGGCCTTTAAGATCAGTCTTAGAGAAAAAAAGTTCATCTAGATTGAATTCCGCTTCACGCTCAGTCACTTGATTCATAGGCCTTCCTAATTTCTGGAAGGATCTCTAAACAACAAGCTGAGTATTTGACAGTGAAATGTGATTATTTCACATCTTGTGAATGAAAATCCACCCCCGCGGAGGAGGGCAGACAATAAAAAACCCGAACTTTCGCTCGGGCTTTTCAAGTTTAATTTTTCTATCTAATTTTTTCTAACAACTTTTTCGATGTCAGAAATTTCCTTCGGTACAGAAGTCGTCATATTCTCCACCCCAGTTGAAGTCACGCGCACGTTGTCTTCAATACGGATACCGATGCCACGGTACTTCTGAGGAGCTGATGTATCATCCGCTGGGATGTACAAACCTGGCTCGACGGTAAAGCACATATTCGCTTCGATAGGACGTGGTTCACCTTTTTTGAAGTACAAACCAGCATCATGCACATCAAGACCCAACCAGTGACCGATACCGTGCGGATAGTATTTCTTCTGAGCCAACGCTTGGATCAAATCATCCTTGCGACCTGAAAGAAGACCTAGCTCGAGCATCGCATCCGTTAACATCGATGTACCCATGTCGTGCAATTCTTTAAACACGATACCTGGTTTTACGAAATCAACGATCGCTTTTTGAACTTTCAATACGGCTTCGTACACACGGCCTTGTTCATCCGTGAATTTACCGTTTACTGGATAAGTTCTTGTGATGTCGCCAGTGTAGTAGTTGTATTCAGCACCCGCATCGATCAACAACAAGTCACCGTCTTTGCAGACTTGATCATTGAAGTTGTAGTGAAGAGTCGTCGCTGAGTTACCAGAAGCTACGATGTAATTGTAACCCTCACGAGCGGCATTTCTCATGTAGAAATTATGCGCAAGCACCCCTTGTACTTGGCGTTCCGTCACGCCTGGACGAGTAAAGCGCATTGCTGCCAAATGAGCTTGCGCAGAAATCTCACACGCCTCACGCAATTGCGTCAGTTCGTACTCTGATTTCACCAAACGTGACTCACCAATCAAGATATCCGCATCGTGAATTGTCAATAGACCATAGCCAGTACGACCTTGCAGTTGCTTTACTGTCTCAAGGACAGTTTGCATCTGATGGTCTACTTCTTGGTTTTTGAATTGACGATAGTAAATGCGATCCACTTCTTTCAAAAGCTGAGGAGCCACTTTCGTGAAATCTTCAATCACATAAGCTTTATCAACTTTGTATTCGCGCTCACAACCTTCCGGCCCATAGCGGAAACCATCCCAAGTTTCTCTTTCCTGATCACGGCGACGCACGAACATCACTGTTTCAGGAGTCATGCCCGGGCGATAAACCATGATAGATTCCGGCTCCTCCCAACCCGTCAAATAGAACAAATTAGAATCTTGGCGATAAGGATGGTGCACATCGTGATTACGGATGTATTCGGGATGAGAAGCAACAACCATAGCAGCACCTTGAATCTGCTCGCCAATTTGTTTTCTTCTTGCCGCAAAAATGTTCATATCAAAAGCAGGTTTTCTCATTGCGTATCTCCCGGAACTAGAGTCCCCATTTACGTGTCAGACCTTTAAGTTGACGAGCTGCTGACTCGGAACCTTTGTTCATGATCTCACGACGTTTTTCGAAATCCATAATACCATAGTCAGATGTATCAAGCGATACGACTGAATCAACTCCCGGCAAAGGCTTATTATACAGACCTGCGATCTCACTCCATAATACGTTGTCAGTTGCTGCCGTATCGAGAGTGTAAGGTCTTGAGCCCCCTGGAGCCTGCAAAACATTAATGAAAACAATATAGTTAGCGCCTTTTTGGCGCAAGTATTGAGCGAGCGACGTAATATCACGAACGGCCGCGATATTATTCTGGAATGGCTTAAAGAATGGCGGGTACGC
>JAGIAF010000455.1 GCA_017745015.1 Bdellovibrio sp.
CTCGGAGGCAATCCTGAAATCATTCGCGATGTGATGAGCTTTGCTAAAAAGTTTTCTTTTCGTCGCCATCTAGATTTCACCTTACTTGAGGACTTAAAAACTCTGCGCTCTAAAATTCAAGGTCACTATGGTGGAAAGAACCAAGATGAAGTGATCGATCTCAAGATGGGTATTGGCGGCATTCGTGATCTGGAACTGTTCACTCACGCGCTTTTAGTAGTTCATGGTGGCAAAGATCCTACCCTGCAAGTGCGCGGCACCGTTGAAGCCTTAACACTTCTCGAGAAAAAGAACTTATTGCCCTCGGAAGAAGCGGTTTTCCTGCGTGCGCACTACGCAAACTTGCGCGCTCTTGAAAACTACGTACAAGCCTTGAATGACGAGCAAACACATTTACTACGCTCCGGCGAACCACATCCCGAATTTGTCGCGACAGCGCTAAAGACGTTGTTGGTGGAAATGAAACGATGCGATCAAATCGTGAAATCACTTTTAGGAGAAGCACCAAAAGAAGTTTCTCTTGAAAAGGAATTGCGCGATATCGGTCTTGAAGAAAATGAGTTTCAGGAATTATGGCAGGAGATCATGGGCCAAGAAGTTCTATCGCGAAATAAAGGTCGCGATGAGCTGTCTCGCAAAGCTTTCTTGCAAGAGTTCTTGCAGACTTTGAAGACGCAAGGTGGTGATACTTTAAAAGCTCTGATGTTTCTAAAGGACTTCGTCCATAGTACACGCGCAAAATCCAGCTTCTTTGCTCTCCTCCTGCGTGAAAAAGAACTGATGAAAAAGCTCACTTGGCTTTTTGGTCATTCACCTTATCTGGCGCGCATTCTTTGCAGCCGGCCAGAATTGCTCGATAGCTTCGTCTATCGTGCGCAAGACAAACCTTCAGAAGATATGGGTCAGCTACTCGAAGAACTTGCGGAAAAGCGTCTGCTTTCTGAATTGATCAATGGAAGTCAGTTCCTTGAAGATCGTGAACTGGCGCCTCTGCTGACGAATCTGACTTCTACAGCAGATAGTATCGCAGGGCTTTTGCTTGTGGCTTTGAAAAAAGAATTTCCTTCTTCCATTGAAATTTTAGCTTTGGGAAAATGGGGCGGCGGCGAATTGGGCTTTCGCTCGGACTTAGATTTCATTTTCGTTTTGACTGAAGAGGCAACCGATAACGATTTCAAAGTGGCGAAACGATTTATCTCTCGCCTCACGGAACCACATCGTGGCGGCAGCATTTACTCCATTGATATGCGCCTTCGTCCTTCCGGAAAAGCAGGTCCTCTAGTGATTCCTCTTAAGGATCTTGAAAATTATTTGCGTGATGAGGCGGAACCGTGGGAACGACAAGCTTATCTGAAAGCTCGCTGGATCAACTTCTCTGGCCCAAGTTTAATGACTAACTATATCTCTGTCGGCCTAACACCCGAACAGCTGCAGGAACTCAATCGCATTCGCCAAGAGTTGATCACGAAATCTGTTGAACGAGATTTGAAGTATTCTGAAGGCGGCATGGTCGACATTGAACTTGCAGTTCAATCGGCCTTGCTGACTGAAAAACACTCCCCCAAGGGTACGTCCACGGTGGAGTTTTTGAATGCTTTTTCACAGGAAAACCTTGCTCTGGTTACTAACTATAACCGCTTGCGTCAGATCGAACAAACACTACAACTTATTGCGTCAGAATCACTCTCCGAAGTGGCTGCAAATCACGAGTCCTTTCAAGCGCTTGCCTTAGCGCTTCATACTTCGCCAACGAAGCTTCTCGAAGAGATTTCTAAACTCTTTGCAGCCAACATTGCCATTTTGAAGGAACTTGACCCTCGTCGACGCCCTCACTAATAGTGAAGACATCAACAAATCAGGAGTTCTAAAAATGTCGAAGAATATCGATATTAAAAAGGTATTTTGGATTTACCTCTTTGCCTTTTTACTTG
>JAGIAF010000456.1 GCA_017745015.1 Bdellovibrio sp.
TTCTGGAATTAAGACCCGCAAGCATGAAACATAAAAATTAGATTTCGAAGTCCAATGAAGGATTTGCCTCAGCGGCTTTGTTAACAGCAGCTTCCGCGTTTACAAGACCTGCACCGTACTCGTTGTTTGAGTTCGGACCCAATGGAGTTGCAGTTGAAGTTAGGATCGCTTTAACTTGTGCGCCTGTAAGCTTTTTGTTTGTTGCTTTGATCAAAGCAACGATACCTGCTACATGGGGAGTCGCCATAGATGTTCCATCGTACTCTTCGTAGTTTGATACCAAAGTTTGAAGAGTTGCTTTTACTTCAACTCCGTTTGTCATTTGGGCAGAAACTTGTTGGCCCATGGCTTGTTCGATTGAGAATACAGCGAAGGAAACTGGATCAATGGCGCCATTCAATACGCCGGGTCCATTGTTTACGAAGATAACACCAGCAGCTTTACCACGAGTCACTGCTTGGAAAATTTGAGCAACACGAACTTCGCCGAATCTTACAAGAACGTATTTGTCTTTAAGATCTTTGTTAGCGAAATCTTGTGGCTTACCGCCGCCGCAATCAACAAGAGTGCGAGTCTCAGGATTTGGAAGTTCACGGGCACCATGAATCATGGATGATTTGATAGCAGCTGTTTTGTCGCCAATGGTAAGTGATGCTACTGGAATACGACCTGTGCCAGTTGGAACAGAAGACAAAACGGCAGCACCAGGTGCTACAACTGCCAACTCTTTTCCGTACTGAGAGAAGTCTGCTCTAACTAGAGAGCTGTTCACTGCGCCGACAGCAATGACCGTGGGAAGAGCTGCTGGATAAGAAACTTGGTCCGTGCCGGAGTTTCCTGAAGCTGCTACGACAGTCAAACCAGCGCGGTCTGCTTTAGCAAGAGCATCTCTTTCAGCAGGAGTTGAGCTGTCGCCACCTAGAGACATAGAGATAACATCTACTTTTTGAGAGATACCCCAGTTGATACCAGCTGCGATCGCTGTATTCGGGCAGCCACGCTCTTCACAAACGCGACCCATAAGAAGCTTCGCAGAAGGTGCAACACCTGTGAAACCGTTAGCGTCTTTAACGCCAGCAATAGTACCAGAGCAATGTGTACCGTGACCTACTTGGTCAGAGAAGTCAGAACCGTCGCTAGTCTCAGTGAAATCGCGACCTTGTTCGAAGTTGGCTTTAATGGAAGGGTGATTCGCATCAACACCTGTATCCAAAACTAGAACGCGAGCGCCTTGACCTTGATTTGATCTCGCCCAAGCTTGAGGAGCTTTTACTGCGTTGATACCCCATGGAGTGCCTGGAGCTGGAGCATTTGCCGCCATTGAACTTGGCAGGCTCAACCAACCACGAACGGGAGCTGGTGCTTTGTGGAAGACTTCTTTTTCTACGTAAGCAACTGCTGGGTCTGCTTTCAATTTAGAGATCTCAGAGTCGTTGTCCGCATTAACGATCAACGTGTTCAAGTTCTCTAAGCTTTGTTCGATCTGACCATTTACTGGTTGAGACAAAACGTGGCCTTTAAGAGCGTTAGCGCCTTTTTGGCGAAATGCCATGTGAGCTGCATTGAAAGACTTCGCATCTTTCATAATAACAATCACGCGCTCTGCATGAGCCGTTGTTGCAAGCAAAGTTGCTATAACTAGAGAAAACATTTTTGTTTTCATTCTGTTGGTTCCCCTCATTAGTGTCGTGAACTTCAACCCCTCGAAGTTCTGCACAAGAGTTGATTTCAACTGGGGGAGCATTTCAACGTACTTTTTACATGAACGAAAAATAATGCGAACCGCACAAAAAGTGAAATTATTTTAAATGCTTTTATAAGAAAAAGTTGTGGGCAAAAAAATGCCCTCAAATAAATTGTAGAGTGAAAACAAGAGGACCTATTAATATTTCTTATGGAAGATATGAACTCTGCTGATCTATAC
>JAGIAF010000457.1 GCA_017745015.1 Bdellovibrio sp.
AGGTACGGACACACTTTGGTAGCAATAGTGCGAAAAAAAGCCGGGTCTCCCCGGCTTTTTTTAGATTCTCTCCAAAACATCAAGTCCCAGTTTCCAGCCATCGCCAGCACCGAGAGTGATGAAGACGTCGCCGTCTTTTAACATCGAGACAATTTTTTGAGACGACTTATCGTCGCGTAGGAAGTACTGCGCGTTTTCGTGCTTCATTTCCTGAGCAAGCTTTTCAGAGCTGACTCCTGGAATTGGTGACTCACCGGCAGGATAGATATCTGTCAGTAAAATTTGATCTGCTTCCATGAACGCTGTCGTGAAATCGTGCCAGCAGTGCTGAGTACGAGAGAAACGATGCGGTTGGAAGTAAACGACCAAGCGGTTGTTTGGATACTTCTCGCGGAAAGCTTGAAGAACCGCACGCACCTCTGTGGGATGGTGACCGTAGTCGTCGTAAATCTTGATACCTTTTTTCTCGCCTTTGAAATGGAAGCGACGATCTACACCGTCAAAACGTTGCAAGCCCGCTGCACACATATCAAAGGAAATGCCCGCTGCCATCCCAGCACAAATTGCAGCTGTGGCATTCAAAGCATTGTGACGACCCGGAACGTTCAAGTTGAACTTACCTACCAAATGACGAGTGCCCATCAAGCGGTCACTGCGGTACAGAGCATAGCTGCCTTGTTCACCAGTAAGAACCAAGTCGTTCTTTTCATCAAAGCCATAGTACAAAATTCTTTTCGGGAAGTTTTCAAACACTTGGCGAATCACGGGATCATCACCGCAAGCGATGACTTTTCCATAAAATGGAACTTTCAAAGCAAAGTCATGGAAGTTCTTTTGCAAGTTCTCGAAAGTTTTGTAGTGATCCAAGTGATCAGAGTCGATGTTGGTGATGATTGCGATCTCTGGAGAAAGCTTATTGAAGCTGCCATCTGATTCGTCAGCTTCTGCAACCAACCACTCCCCTGTTCCCAGAAGCGCTGTGGATTTGATCAATTCAAAGCGACCGCCCACCACGATTGTCGGGCTCAAGTTGCCTTGCAGGAAAATCGCAGAGGTCATTGAAGTGGTCGTCGTTTTGCCGTGAGTACCTGCTACCGCGATACCACGTTTCAAACGCATGATTTCAGCCAGAGCTTCCGCGCGAGGAATCAGTGGAATACCCCGAGCCCGAGCTTCGTAAATTTCAGGGTTACCGTATTGGATGGCGCTAGAATAAACCACCACGTCAGAGTCACCGATGTTTGAAGCCGCGTGACCTTTGAAGACTCGCACACCCAACTCACGAAGACGTTCTGTGTTGGCGTTATCAGCGATATCGCTGCCAGAGACTTTCGCACCCATATTGTGCAGGAGCTCCGCGAGTCCGCACATACCGATGCCACCGACACCTACGAAATGGAATTTGGCGTGTTGTAATTTCATTGCAAGATTTCCTTTGCGATGGTTGTTGCCGCTTGAGGAACATAAAGATCTTTTATATTCCGAACCATTTGCTCGCGCAAAGCTTTATCTTGTCTAAGAGATTGTACTTCTGAAATCAATCTTTCAGGGGTTAAATCTTTCTGCAAAATCATACGGCCCGCATTTCGGGCAACAAGGCTTTCAGCATTCTTTTGCTGATGATCATCGGCAGCTCCTGGCAAAGGTACGATAATAGGAATTATACCAAATGCTGCGGCCTCCGCAATGGAACTGGCCCCGCCACGGCTGACAATAATATCGGCCCATTGATAATATTTTGGCATATCAAAGATATACTCATGAAAGTTCACTTCACAGGGTGGATTTTGATATTTGGCAGAGACAGTTGGATAGTCAGCACTTCCCAATTGATGAACAACAGATAAGTTCTTAGTCCAATCGCCCCCGGCCAAGATCGCGTCGCTCAAGCAATTATTGATCACTCGCGAGCCTTGGC
>JAGIAF010000458.1 GCA_017745015.1 Bdellovibrio sp.
GATATATCCCATACGGAAAGCAACTTCCTCTGGAGAGGCAATTTTCAAACCCTGACGCTTTTCAATAGTTTGAATAAACAAACTCGCCTCAAGAAGACTTTCATGAGTGCCAGTATCTAACCAAGCATAACCGCGTCCCATGATCTGAACATTCAGATTACCTTTTTCAAGGTAGATGCGATTTAAATCAGTGATTTCTAATTCACCGCGAGCCGAAGGCTTGATGGACTTTGCATACTCGACAACATATTTATCGTAGAAATACAAACCCGTTACAGCATAATGAGACTTAGGAGCTTTAGGTTTCTCTTCAATTGAGATTGCCTTTCCTTTTTTATCAAACTCAACAACGCCATAGCGCTCTGGATCATGAACGCTCGTTGCAAAAACAGCAGCCCCTGATTTCAAAGATGCCGCTTCATGCAATAGCTTAACAAAACCGTGTCCGTAGAAAATATTATCCCCTAGGACCAGTGCACATTCATCTCCATCAATGAACTTTTCTCCGATAATAAAAGCCTGCGCAAGCCCGTCTGGCGATGGTTGAACAGCGTAAGAAAGCCTCACTCCCCACTTCGAACCATCGCCAAGCAATTGCTCAAAACGCGGGATATCTTGAGGCGTAGAAATGATTAGGATCTCTTTGATCCCAGCCATCATCAACGTCGTCAATGGATAGTAAATCATGGGCTTGTCATAGATTGGCAAAAGCTGCTTACTTACAACTGTCGTTGCAGGATAAAGACGAGTTCCTGATCCACCAGCTAGAATAATCCCCTTCATTATTTACGTCCTCCATAGTTCTTATCGAGCCACTCACGGTAATTTCCAGAAACAACGTTGCTGACCCAGCTTTCGTTATCTAGATACCATTTGATAGTTTTCGCAAGGCCGGTCTCGAAGTTTTCCTTTGGCTTCCAGCCCAATTCTTTTTCAATCTTTGTTGCATCAATCGCATAGCGTTTGTCATGCCCTGGGCGGTCTTTCACAAATACTTTTTGCTCAAGATAAGACTTGCCGTCTGTACGTGGACGAATTTGATCAAGAGTTCTGCAGATCGTATCCACGACTTCGATATTCTTTTTTTCGTTCCAACCACCGACGTTATAAGTCTCTCCGACGCGACCTTTTTCCAAAGCCAACTCGATTGCTTCACAATGATCAACCACATAGAGCCAATCACGAATGTTGGAACCGTCTCCATAGATGGGAAGATCTTTGCCTTTAAGAGCATTATGAATAACTAATGGAATTAACTTTTCTGGGAACTGATAAGGACCATAGTTGTTCGAACAATTCGTCGTCACAGTCGGCATGCCGTAAGTGTGGTGATACGCGCGCACCAAATGATCACTTGCTGCTTTGGAAGCAGAATAAGGACTGTTCGGAGCGTAAGATGTTGTTTCACTGAAGGCAGGATCGTTCAATTCAAGGCTGCCATACACTTCGTCCGTTGATACGTGAAGAAAACGGAAGTTGTTTTTATCCGCACCCTCAAGATTGGACCAATGCTCGCGAGCAACTTGCAACAGATTGAATGTTCCAACGATATTCGTCTGGATAAACTCTCCAGGACCATGAATAGAACGATCCACATGGCTTTCTGCTGCGAAATTAAGGATCGCACGGGGTTTATGCTTTTGTACCAATTCGCGCAAAGCTTCTTGGTCCAGCAAATCAACCTTTGCAAAAAGATAGTTAGGATTGTTCTCAACATCTTTAAGGTTTTCCAAGTTACCAGCATAAGTAAGTTTATCGATGTTCAAAACCGGCTCGTTGTGTTTTTTAAGCCAATTAAGAATGAAATTTGAGCCGATAAAACCAGCACCACCCGTAACAAAAATCATTTATTTCTCCCGTTTTTCTGACTCAAGACCCACAACATTGGGAAGAACCATAAAGTTTCATAACTTGATAT
>JAGIAF010000459.1 GCA_017745015.1 Bdellovibrio sp.
CTAGTGACCACATGGCACGCCAAGCCTGTGCTTGGGAAGTGAAGATCTACAACTTTTCCTGTTTGAGCATTCGCAAGCTCTTCAACTGACCATTGAGCCGCATGCTCATTAGGAACAGTCTTCTTCGCTTTAGAATCTTTTGAGAAACGAACGGCTACCAACATAGATCCAAAGATGATCACTGCCATAAGAGGCGCGATGGAGATCAATCTGAGATGGGCCATCATCATTTCTGAAGCATCAGTTTTATAAAAGAAATCGAACAAAGCCATGCCGCTGCCGACAATGAAAACCGCCCACAAAGTAAGCGTGCTAAGTGTTTCAATTATTTTTCGCATAAGTAACTCCACCACGGTCGGGACTGATCCAAGAGCTGAACTGGCGTTTTGGGCCAAACAGAACTTTTGGAATCGCTACGAATAACACAAAACTATTAATCATCCAATAGGCAAAAGGGTACCAGATGGCGATAAAGCCCAGACCCGATGAACGCTCATAGCGTCCATGCAGGAACATTCCCACTGCGAACTGCAAGAAGCTCATGATTCCTGTCAGAAGAATCGCATAACTCAAATTGATGTCGTGCAAGTTCTGACCAAACAGCGCAAAAGCAATTGTGACAGGCAAAAGGAAAGCCCATGTCACTGAGAACATATATTCCAACAGAATTAAGCGAAGCCCGGTATCACGGCTCTTCAAAACGGAACGGCCGTGTTTCAAAACAACTTCGAAACCTCCTTGAGCCCAGCGAAGACGCTGTTTCCAAAGACCTTTCAGAGTATCAGGCATCAATACATCACAAGTCGCTTTAGGTTCATATTTAAGAGACCAACCAGATGTTTGAAGCTTCCAGCTGATACCAACGTCTTCAGTGACTGTATAGGTATCCCAGTAGCCGATGCTTTCAATAGCAGATTTGCGGAACATAACTAATACGCCCGACAAGGCAAAGAGCCGTCCCAATGTTTGGTGATAGCGCTTAATCATTCCCACTAGGGCTGAAAACTCACCAACTTGAAGTCTTCCCACCAAAGTTCCACGATTTTTCACGCGCGGATTTCCTGTTACACCAGCCACATGTGGATCGCGGAAATGTTCCATCATCAGGCGAGGTGCGTCGGCATCAAGCTCAGAGTCAGCATCGATACATAAGATAAACTCATCGCGACTCGCCATTGCTCCCAAAGTTAAAGCCGCGGCCTTGCCACGATTTTGAACCAAGTTGATGACCCTCATGTTCGGACGAGACATCGCAAGTTTCTCCAAAACCGATTGGGTCTTGTCGCGGCTGCCGTCATTGATCGCGATAATTTCGCATTTATCAGCGGGTAACTGATCTAAAGAGCGAATGGTGTCTTCCGCTGTTTTTTCCTCATTATAGCAAGGAATCAAAATCGTATAGTGCTGCTCTGAAAATTCAGTCAGAGGCGAGCGTCTCCGTTCTCTTTTAAAGTAGAAAACAAAAGCGCCCATAATCCAGATCAACGGCAAAACAAACGGAGTAATCAAAAACAGGGCTTTAATAAGCGCAGGCAGATACGAGACAATCATTTTGCCTCTCCCTTGATATGATTTGCATTATTCTGATGTACGGATAGTTCACTCTCTGTGAGATTGCCAGAAAGAGAAGAGTCTTGAGCGGCAACTAAAGTTCCACACAAGATGATAAGTGAGGAAATGCAATACCGCGCTGATTTAGAAATCAATTTTGGAAAGCTCACGTCTTGGACGGAATTCATTTTTCTTCACCATATATGGGGATAACCCCGGCAATTTTCTTGCAATTGAGTAATTCAATTTAAACGAAGCGTCAACTGCTCTCCTCAAAAATAAGCCATTATGAAGGCCGCCTCGCATAAAAAGGCCTTTATCTTTATCTTGGTGATAGGGCGTGAAATATTTC
>JAGIAF010000045.1 GCA_017745015.1 Bdellovibrio sp.
CTTGCACCATACCCATAGGAATCTGTGCAGCTTTACAAGCCTCACCCAAAACTTTCGCGGTGATAGGAGAATGCTCGGATACTTTTACGATCACGGCATTACCCGCAGCAAGGGCCGGAGCCAAACGCTCCGTCACCAGGCGCAAAGACAAGGACCATGACGTGATAATACCGACGATACCTGCGGCTTGAGTTAATACACCCTCTGGCAAGGGCTGAATCACAGACTTTGCGTTATCACGCAAAATCTGAATTGCGACTTCAACGCTGTTTTTTAGAACAAAACTTTTTGGCAAACCTTGATGAAGAGCTTCTTGATACGCAATCTCGGAAGCCTTCTTTTCGAAATGATCAGCCAAGGCATTCAAGTAGCCTGCACGTTGCTCTAAAGTGACTGGTTCGAAGGCTGCGAACGCTTTTTTGGAAACTTGCAAGGACGTGATCACATCCATCGCGTCCGAATCAGCTACTTGCGCCAATTCGGAATTGTCGAAGGGTGAATATTTAGAGAAAGTTTTTCCGCTTACGGAAGCGACAAACTCGCCTCCGATAAAATTAAAAAGTTCCAAATAAGCCTCGAAGAACTAGTACAAGTTCTGATTTCGGTATTGCATCAGGTGCTGAGCCAGCATCTCCGATTTAAGTACCTCATCTGCCACACCAAGTTCAATGGCTTTCTGCGGACCGAAAGGGAACTGAGCTTCATCTGGGTGCTGCACCACGCTGGCGCCACCCATTTTTTGAATATCCGTTAAACCGTCAACGCCATCAGATCCAAATCCACCGAGGAGAATTCCAAAGACCCCTTTACCAAAGCTGCTTGCCGCAGATTGAAAAAGAACGTTGCTTGAAGGCAATTGCGACGCCACCGGCGCTCCCTTAGCAATCTTAAGCATAGGACCTTGTGGCCCCGTTGCGATCTTGCCGTGATGTTCAGCTGGAATAAAGTAAACGTGCCCCATACGCAGGAAATCCCCGTCTTTACCCACAACCGGCGTAACTTTGCTGTTTTGTTTGAGCTTGCCGATATAAGCCGTCACGAAGTTCGCAACCGTACTGCATGACACCACCACTGGCGGAGTATCCGCAGCTAAGCCCTTAATGAATTTTTCCAAGGCATCCGCGCTGCCCGCATTGCCACCAACGACAACGACCTTAAGCTCAGCCGCTTTACGAAGCGGTGTTGAAATCGCTGTACGAGTCTCAATAATTGGTGGAGCTTCTTTCAGCTTCTTCAATAAGTTTACAGAAGCTGCCGCACGAACTTTATCAACTAACATGCCTGCAAGATCTTTAAGAACCGCCGGGTCAAACTGTGAAGGCTTATGTACGAACTCAATCGCACCAAGTTCCAATGACTTCAAAGCCGCGTCCCCTGTGCTTGCCAAAGAAGAAACCATCACCACCGGGATCGGATGATGCTTCATAATTTTCTCAAGGAACATTACGCCTGACATCTTTGGCATCTCGATATCCAAAGTCATCACGTCAGGTTTTTTAGAGAGAATCAATTCGCGAGCTTGATAAGCGTCAGCAGCGGCGCCAACAACTTCAAGTCCACTCTTGGTGAAGATATTCGTGAACAAAGTTCTGACCGTGGCAGAGTCATCCACCACGAGAACTTTCACGCCCTTCGCGACACTCAACGGTCGGAAACCAGAGACATCCACGGGACGCTCTGAGGAACCACTGTCCTTGGAAGAGTTATGTAACACATCAAAAGTTGCTGTATTCATTTTAATAGTGCGAGCGGATTCGCCGGCCACATTGCGCTCGAGAACTGGAATCCCCGCAGCTTTCAACATAGTTTCCGCGATCTCAATATTTCTTTTACCAATGCCCTCACCTAAGGACGAAACGCTAATAACGTTACCGCCACCATAGATCTTGGCTTGCAGTTTTGAACGATTCGCCCCCAGGCGCACACACTCTTCGATGAGCATCTCGATAGCAAATGTGCCGTAACGAGTATTCGCTCTTTCGTTGGCCAGACCTTCCGGAAGAAGATAATGGTTCAATCCACCGATGCGAGTCGTCGGGTCATGAATTGCCACCGCAACGCAAGAGCCTAACAGAGTTGAGATGACAGTTTCTTCTTTAAACGCTGCCATCTTTCCAGGGTAAAGATAGTGATTATTCATGCGGCCACCAATTTTTCCAGATCCAGCACCATCACACTGCGCTGATCCTTAATAAAGAAGTTACGAATGAAAGGTACCGCAATCATGGCTGGATGAGTTTCCATACTTTGCAGCTCGCGGTCTTTAAGACTTATCAGCTCATCGGTCTCTGTAACCTGCAGGGAAAATCTAGCCCCTTCAAATTCACAGATCACAAAGTAATGTTGTTTTGCATCCAACTTTTGAAATCCATATTCATTAAGAGAGAAAACCGGTATGGCCTCTCCTCTAAAAGGAATCACTCCGGCCAAACCTTCGCGCTTTTCAGGCAAAGGGTACAACGGCAAGGTCCCGCTGATTTCGATCACATTCAAAATCGGCACGACGAACTCCTGAGTGCCCGTTCTGCAATGTAAAAACAAGGACTCCTTGCTGCTTTGGGCGTGAATCGTAAATTGCGCAGCAAGCTCCACACTGTCTTTGGCGTCGACCAGCAACGTCTCCAGATATTTACGCAAAAGCTGTAAGACCTTGTGCAAGGATTCTGGCTGGTCTAAAAGATCCATTTTTTCTGTGAAATCTTCCAACCATTGCGCAAGTCCCGCGAATTCGTTGGATTTTGCATCCACTGTCCAAGATGTGGCTTGCTCTTTGATTTCTGGGCGTAAGCGTTTCATTGTGGACTCATCCACAAGATCGACGAACTTCTCCACTTCCTTCAGCGTGGCATCCAGAAAGTACTTCTTCAGCTCGGCTGTAAAATCATCACCAAAGAAATCACTCATGCTGCGATCTCCTGTTTTTCAATCCGAGTCATCAATGCCATGATTTGCTCGGGATCCAAGATATATGTGACTTTTTCATCCGCGAGGATGGAAATGCCTTTAAAGCCTTTTTGTTGACCGATAATTTTACCAAAACTCTTAATCACTAAATCTGTTTGCGCCTCGATACGATCTACAACCAAGGCGAACATCGCCTCTTTGGTTTTAATGAAGACTGCAGAAGACGCTTTGACCTTTTCCGCCGATGCATTCACGGATAAATTTAAGATCTCATGATAGTTCAAAAGAGGTACCGTCAGTCCGCTGAATTGGCAGTAGCGAAGATGGTTCACTGTCGTCACTTGCAAATGATCGCAAGAACTGATGTGAGCTACTGAGGTCAAAGGCACAGCTATTTGATAATCGCCCCACGTGGCCAACATCGCACTTTCCACCATGATATGTGACTGAGCCGGATAACTCAGGCTAAAGCTTGTGCCTTGTCCTGGCTCCGTCTGGATAGAAATCTTGCCACCATATTTTTCAACAGTTGTCTGCACCACATCCATGCCGACGCCACGACCGGACATCGTTGTGACTTTATCCTTTGTCGAAAATCCTGGTTGAAAAATAAATTTATAGATCTCTTCATTCGGCATATGAGGAATATCTTCCTCTCGAGCCAAACCATTTTGAAGTGCGCGTTGAATGATACGTTCCCGGTCCAAGCCTTTACCGTCATCACTCATCATCACATGGATGACGCCGTTTTTATCACTAATCTCAAACTTCATTTGACCGATTGACGGCTTCCCCGCCACCGCTCGCTCAAACTGATCTTCAATCCCATGGTCGATAGAGTTGCGAATGAGATGGACCATGGATTCTGAAATGTCTTTTGCCAAAGATTTATCGATCAATAGATCTAAGCCTGTCATTTCAAAGTTCACAGTTTTATTAAGTTCCGTCGCTGTTTGGCGAACCAGTACAGGAAGACCTTGGAAACTCTCTTGAGCTTTCTCTTTACGGATCACTTGAATTTGATTTTGGAATTGATCACAGATCTTTGTCAGATTGTGCGAGAAATCGGTTTGGCGTCGTTCGAAGAGATCGGGACTCATTCTGAAGTTCACCGTCTGATTCATCATCGAGAAGAAATTTTTGAGAACTAAAAGCTCCCCAGATAAACGCAGCATCTCGTTCAACTGCTTCATGGAAAGCCAGACACCATCGTCATCAGAGCTCGCCACATGGCGCCCCCCCGCACGAGGGGCTTTCTTAAATGACACCGAGCCACCTTCAAACGAAAAACCACCATAGCGAGTGATGGTTTCAATCGCCTCTGACAGCTCCTCTGGATAAAGCTCGCGCTTTTCGCGCAAAGCTTCCGCAAGCAACTTCATTAAGCGTGAACTCTGCAAAAATAAATCAATGCACTCTTTAGTGACGGTGTGATTTTCGCGCTTGATACGATTCAACAGCGCTTCGAATTCATGAGAAAGGGATCCCAACAACTGACCACCTGGGACAGCACCCACACTGCCTTTCAGCGTGTGAACTTTTCGGAAGAGCACATTGATGTGCTCCATATCATCGGGAGCTTCTTCAAGCTTCATAATCAGGCCATCAAGGCCTTCTAAAATTTCTTGTGATTCTTCAAAAAAAACGCGCGAGACTTCTTCGACTTGTTCAAAGTCGATCACAGCAGATAGATCTATCTGTGAATTGTTGTTGTCTTGTTCGTCAGTCATCAGCCTGAATTCCCGCTAAAGTGTTCAGGAAATGTATCGGAATTTCGGACCTTTAAGTTAAAACTCTGGACTATTTAAAAGGACTAGATTTTCGTGATTATTTTAGAAAAAGGAAAGGCAGCTCGATGGATCCGTTGCCGGTGCTTATCGAACTGCCTTGATTTAGAATTCTTTCGAATCCTAGGCGAAGGTCTTGTACGGCTAAGAAGCCGCCACCTCCGCCTTGGTTATGTCACATATATTAACCATAAGCACCACCCCCTTCCCTGCCCCAATAGAAGCATTAAGATAAGAGTACAATAGTCCTAACACACCATTCCACTTTTTCGAGGTCCAGTCGTGCGAATCTCTAAAGAGAACAATTGAGATCATTGTTTCAAAAAGAAAAAGGCCCAAATCCTTTAAGAGTTTGGGCCTTTTAAGTTTCTCTGTAATTAAGTCCGTACCAATTAAAGCGAACGGATAAATTGAATCAAAGCGGTACGATCTGCTTTTGGCAGGTTCACAAATTTCTTTTTAGAGTATTCCGCTTCCCCACCATGCCACAAAATCGCCTCTTCCAGCGTGCGTGCACGACCGTCGTGCAAGAAACCTGCGCGAGGGTTGATCGTCTGTGTTTGGCCCATGCCCCACAGCGGACGAGTTTTCCATTGAGAACCCGAAGCATCGAAGTCTTGGCGACCGTCTGCCAAACCCTCACCCATGTCATGCAAAAGCATATCAGTGTAAGGATAAATTTTTTGATTCGAAAACGCTTCGATCTTGTGAGGACCCGTTACGAAACTTGGTTGGTGACAGCTTGTGCAGCTTGTTTGGTGAAACAAGTTAGCTCCGCGGATCACCGTTGGATCTTCAACGTTACGGCGAGATGGAACCGCCAATGTTTGAGAGTAGAATACAAGGTCGTTAGCCACTTCATCAGAAGCCTCAAGTGCCGGAGCACCTTGCTTGCTGTTCATGTAGCTATCGTAAAGTGGAGTGCCAGCGATACTCTCTTTAGGGAAAGCATAGTTTGTCACGCCGATATCACCGCGAAGTGCCCCCAAAGATTGGTGGAACACTGACGGTGTGTTGTTCTTAAGACCGAAACGGCCCATAGAAACGGGATACGGATCACCGGCCATGGATTTTTCAATATCGAAAACCATGTTCACTTGGCCTTTAACACCTTCATCAGAAAGGTCACGGGCAGCCAAGGCGCGAATGTCTGATTCTTTGATCGCCTCAAGCAATCCCAAGCCGATCATTGGCGTACCGATACGAGGTCCCATCTTTACATCTTTTTCGTAAAGACGGCTGCGCACTTGGCCAGTAACGGAGTCAAAGTACTCATCGTAAGCACCCGTTACTTTAAAGATCGGTTTACGCAATTCAACTTTTTCGCCATCAGCATATGTGAAAGTTGTTTTTTCGTAGCTCATCCAAACTTGCGCTTGGCCTACACCTGGAAGGTCAGGGCGAACTCCGAAAGAACCGAGGTGGAAAAGTTGATCAGAGAATCCTGGAACTGCAACAGGTGCACCCCAGTTGTTTTCAGCAGTTTTAGGACGTTTGATATCGTCTTCGATGCTGATACGAAGAAAGACCGCTTCGTTTTGTTTCAGCGGAACCCACGTTGCACCAATTGGAAATACTGGCAAAGCACCGCGACCATCTTTGGCGTGGCAGGCATTGCAGTTTGTATTGTTGTAAACGGGACCCAAGCCATGATCAAAACGACCAGCGTCGTCAGAGAAGTTACGCTCAAAAAGCGCATCACCTGCCATGTGTCTTTGAATCTGTGCTTCAGTCAAATTTTGAGCAGGATTTCGGAAAGCCTGGATCGACTCTCCTTTGAAAAAAACTGTGGTATCTCCGCCGGATTTAACCGCCGTGATGTAATCCATATCAATCGCAGGAGCCGCTACTGCAGCTCCGCCAAGAAACAAGTTCGCAATCAAAAGAAGAGTCGAAATTTTCATATTATTGTTTGTCCACGATTGGAAGAACTTGGCTTTCCAAAGTTGCTTTCAAGTCTTGCAAAGCAGCTACGGCTTTTTCCGTGCGAGCGCGACCATCTGGAGTGAAGATCGCTTGACCGAAGTCACCACCGTTAGCTGGGCGGATTGCTTGGATCAAGTTCATGCAGTTCAAGATGTCTTGTTCAATTTTATTTGCCAAAGCTGGATTCACACGCTCAACCATGGCTTTGATACCAGGACCACGAGCATCACGGTATGTACCAGTGTAAACGCTGTAGATAGAACGGATGTTGAAAGTGAAGTCGTTCAAAGAATTCCAAGAGAATGGAGACTCAACCAACGCCATGTTTGCAGAGCTGATGTCGCCCCCCATTGGGTCTGCGATTTTACCGTTCGCAACTTCATCAGCGATACCGATCATACCGTTTACAAGTTCCGCCAAAACAGTTGTCTCAGAAGAGTAGTATTGGTTGTTAGTGCCCGGGTTGCTGATGATTGTTACGTAACCAGGAGCAGATGGATTTTCTGGATCGTGGTTAGTAGTCCAAGCATGAGCCAAGTACGCTGCGTATTCCGCTTCAACTTGAGCTACTGCTGAAAGGTATTGAAATTGTTTTGCGTTGAAAGCAGAAAGTGCTTTCGTATTTGTCGTTTTGCCGTTACCGAACAAAAGGTACTCAAGAGTATGGAAACCTTGAAGGTTGGTACCCAAAGCACGGATCATGTCTGGAGTGATCGCTTTGTTAGATTTAAGAACCGCATCCAAATCAAGGATGTTCAATGGCCAAGTATCAAGCATTGGGTCGATACCCAAAGAGTCTACAGGACCGAACAAGAAAGCTTCAGAAGCTTCCCAAGGAATACGAGCCCCGCGCCAAGCGTACTGAGCTTGTGCCAATGTCTCTTCAGTTGGGTTTGCAATGAAGATATCGATAGCTTGCTTCAAAGTTGCCGTTGCATCTGCAAGGTCAACGTAAGTTGCCATGATAACGTTGTAAGATACGTGGTTGATGATTTCTTTATTAGTCACCGCACCAGCTTTAGCGCCAATGACAAGAGCCAATGCTGCTGTCATTAATTTAAGAGCTTTCATTTCGTCTCCTTAGTTATTAATCGTCTTTAAAAAATTCTTAGTTAAATTTGCCAATATCGAAACCAAACGCTACACCAAACCATTTTGTTTTCGGCAAGCCGTCCAAATCGGTTTGATCTTCCGCGTACTGAAACTTCATGAAGGCGTTCTTTTCGAAAGCCCACATCAAACCGCCCGTTTCGCGAGTTCGGTCGTAACGAGGAGCTGCTACTACAGATCCTTGAACTTCTTCGAAAGTATTGACATGTTCATGGCGAAGGTAGCCGATCCATTCGTCAGAAAACTCGTAAGCAAGCTGCAAGCTTTGCAACTCGGCCTTGTGACCCAGTGCCGAGAAGGCACCTGGATTCAAACCACGGATGCTTTTATTTGCTGTAGAAACTTTGTCTGAATTTTCCAAAGTACCGTTGATTGCTTCACCAGTGATCATGAAGCGGCCCAATTTGTAATTCACCATCAATGAAACCAACGTCACATAGGAATCAACTGTCAGCTTGTCTTTTTTGTAGCGATTGTTTGTCGTGTTACCGTTGTAGTACGCAAGACCGATACCCGTACCTTTAGAGATGCTGCCCCACTCGATACTGGCAACTGTTGCTAGGTCATCGGCGTTGATAGTTTCAAATTGACGTTGGTAACCACCCCCAACCCAGTTGTACGAACGGAAGAACTCAGAGTTCAAACCGCTGACCAAACCCAAGCGACCTGTGAAGTCGCCAAGCTTTTGTTCAACCTGAACGCCCATCTCATTCCAGTGGTAAGGAATCATCGCGATTTCAACGTCAGAAGCGTTGATAGCAGCGTATTTGCTTGGCTTCGTCAAAATTGTGCCCAAAGAGATGAACAATGGGAATTTACCCACTTTCAAAGCCGTGTTCGTTTTATTGAAGTTCTTTTTATAAACGAACTCAGTCAGCGCAACCTCACCACCTTGTTCCAACTCTTTTTCAAACTCCCCGAACTCCTCAAATGGATCATATTCCATTGAAGTCCCCACGCCACCATGCTCGATTTCTACTTCGAACTCGATTTTAGATGTCGTAGTCAGGTCGTAAATACCTTCAAACGCGATTTCCGCGAGGTCGATTTTGCGACGGTTGTATTTCGTAAGATCATTAACGGCTTTGAAGGTCTCCTCTTGAGAGAACGTAAAGTAACCGTAGGATTTCAAACTAAATTTTGGAAAGGCCTTTTCAAGAATCGTTTTTTCATCAGTCGCGACAGTCGTAACTGGTGTCGCATTGGCGTCCGCTTCTGACGTAGCAGCTGGAGTGGGAGTGGGAGCAACTTGAGCCATAGGAGCTACTGTCACAACAGTGTTGTCTTGGGCAAATGCGAAAACAGAGGCTAAAAAAACGAGGGCAAAAACGGACTTCATCAGACTAAATTCTCCAATGGCGGGGTTGTAACGGGGCACCGCAGAAACGTCAAATTTGGGAGGGGGAATCGCCTTGTTGAGAATATCCTGAACGCCAATTGAGAATGTATTGAGAAATGCCCTAGACAGCCCCATGTAAGAATGACAGGCTATTGTAATTCAAGGAGGAATTATGAAATCTCTAGCACTTACAGCCCTGACGCTTTTGGCGACATCTTCAGTATTCGCAGCAGACCTTAAAGTTACCTGCACAGTGAACATGAACAACGACAAAATGCTTGAGACAGTGGTTAAACCAACATTGAACGGTTATGGAAAAATCGGCGACATCGATGGTTTCAGCTTCCGCATTCGCAACAACGATGGTCAGAAAGTTTCTTTAGAAATTTTTGATATCGCTGGCGAAGGTCGTTACTACGCAGATGCGACTTTGAAAGAAGTAGGCGACTCAGTGACAGCGTCTATCTGGAGACGCGATGTTTTGTTGGATGCGACTTGCCAATCACTTAGCGACTTAAAGAACTAAAAATAAAAATCCCCGGGCGACCGGGGATTTTTTTACTTAAACAAGAACTGAAAACGCGGCACCTTTTGTCCTTCGACTTCGACCAGCTCTGACCACATTCCTAAAGGTCGGCTCCACAAACGCCCCAATGGGTTTTCGTAAAGCGCCTCATACAACACCACATCTTCCAAAGACTCGCTGTGCTTCCCTACTCCGATCACACGATACTGTTTTCCTTTGTAGTGGCGATAAATCGCGCCAGGAATTGGATGTTGCTCATTCATCATTAAGCTCCTAGGTGCTTGATAATTTCTTGTTGGATTTTCTTCATGTCTTCGTCAGAACGACGAGTCGCTCTTTTGAAATCCAAATCTGGAATCGACCACGCCGGGATCAAGTGCAAGTGATAGTGCGGAACTTCAAAACCTGCCACCATTTGACCCACACGTGGAGAGCCTGACGCTTTCAAAATCGCTTTGCCAATCTTTTGAGAAACTTTATGCAAATGCGCATAGTCCTCGGGTGGAACTTCAGTCCAGTGATTTACTTCATCCTTACAGATGACAAGAGTGTGTCCCAAATTGACTTGATCCAATGCCAAAAATGACAAGACTTTGTCGTCTTCATAGATTTTATATGATGGAAGTTCGCCGCTGATGATTTTAGTGAAAATAGATGCCACGAAAATACCTTTCTCTAATGGTTCCAAAGTATAGGTCCCCTATGAATATCAGGCAATGACATTTGCTAAAGACAAGAGTTACAATCAATCTACGACATGAGGTGTATATGGCTTCTAAGTTCATGCTCATCGCAGACGACGTTTTAGATACTTCACCCGAGGGAATCAAGCGATCCAACCTTGTTCAAAGAATCGGGTTAAACCTCAGTGATAAACTAAAAAGTCCCGTTAAACTTCTCTATGTACAAAATCTGTTAGATGAAAATTCGCAATCGGAACAGATTGAAAAAATCAAAGCCTCCCTTCACGAGCGCTTTCGCGCTGAAGGCAAAAAACTAAAAATCATCGAAGCGCGAGGCAATCCTGTCGACGAAATCTTCCGCATCGAAACAGGATCGCCTGCTCCGGGGCTTGTGGTGATGCGAACAAAAGCCAAAAAGGGAATTGAAAGACTCTTGCTGGGAAGCGTGGCTGAAGAAGTCGTGCGCAATGCCGTAGTCCCAGTGCTTGTCGTCGGCCCCAATGTCACTGGCGTACCGGCGGGTAAATCGCGCATTCTTGTAGCGACGGATCTCACTAAAAACAGCCGCCGTGCTGAAGCCTATGCAATGAAACTTGCTAAAGCCTTAAAGGCTGAGGTTGTACTTATTCACTCGGTTCTAGAAACTCTGCGCGTGGCCGATCAGTATGCGGCAGCTTCAGGGACGACGTTCTTAGATCAAACGACGATTGATACGATTGTTATGAAAACCACGGAGGCTCTGATGAAGAAAGTGAAACTCTTCAAAGCCAATCGGGTGAAATGCTCATTCATTTTAGATGAGAGCGGACCAACATCACAATCAGCACTCGTCACGGAGTGCGCCCAAGGCTATCAGTATCTAGTGATGGGAACTCATGGGCGCAGCTCCTTTGTCAGAGCTTTCCTAGGAAGTACTGCCAAAGAGACCTTAGTGAAATCACCAATCCCTGTGATCGTGGTGAGATCTCACAACAAATAACGATTGGGCAGAACAGGCTCAGGGGGAAGACCTTGAGACTTGCGAAGCTCCATGGTCTTACTGCGATAACGCTCCAAGCGATCTAATAGATCTGGATCTGTGACCTCGCGTTTGAACGTGCGGTTGATCCACTTTCCCGTTTGAGAATTTCGGAAATAGTTCTCAAAGAGATTCGGACTTGGTACTGGCGCATTCTGCAACCATACCGAAGAACTGTACTGTTCAGCAGTATCTTGATTACCCTGCATGAACTCCCAAATCCACAGACGCTCATGATAGTCCGCTTCACTTGGAACCAGGGCACGGTCTTCAATCTGCCCCACAACTCCCAACGCCGTGGTCTTACGATCAAAGAAAGCTTCCACTTTGCAGGTGCGTTTATCTACAACGGTGACGAAACGATCTTCTTTAGAGACAAAAGTCGAAAAATTCGGATTCCCCGCGTAATCGGCGGGACGCTTTCCTAAGTTGCGACCGTCTTTAAAAACGGCTACAAAGCTATAAATCGACCCCGTGCCCACGACGTGAATCAATTCTTTAAAACGGTATTCACCCAAATTTAAGAAAAGCACGCGGCCGGGATATTGATTGATCAGACCTTTGCTTCTCCAGATTTCACCGTCGCCCTTCATCAAAAGATCACCGAGCTCCACATAGCCCTTACGGCCTTCACGGACACTGCCCTCGACCCACTTAAGCATATTGCCTGCAATAGTCAGAGAAAAATGATCCAAGGAATCTTCGTAGAGCTCTTTGTTTTGAACTTTAATTTCGAAATTGGCTCTAAGCGCCGTTCCACCCCAAACACCACTAAAGGACGTGATCTGCGCATCCATCAACCAAAATTCATCGCCAGTCAGCTGATAGAGACGCAAGTACATCCCCGCGCGATCGTTACGAGCCAGAGCCGCCTTCAGGTCCTTAATGTCCTCTTCAGAGACCCCTGGGGCCTGAGCTTTACTCACAACCCTCTCAACGTAAACTGGCTGAGCACATGGGATCTCCTGAGCCATTGTAGTCGATGAAAAAAAGTTCAAAGCCATGTACACAGACATGACAGTTTTAACACTAAGAATGGCGGAGGTGGACCTGAGATTCATACTCCGGAAGAGAGCAATATCCAGACCAAAAAGGCTCCTTTAAAAAGGAGCCGCTATCGCTTTTAGAATCTTCTGATTTTGCCCATAAGTATCGTCGACAAAACGAATCACACCGTCAGAGCTCATCAGCGAAGTTAAGTAAGCCATGTACACCGCTACGGGTTTTGTCAGACGAATTCGCGTATCAGTTTTCATTACTTGTCCCGGTTTCGCTACTGAGTTCTCAATCACTTGGCGAGTCCACTCGGTTCCCTTCAAAAGGTATTCGGCAAGATCCAGAGGTCTTTCCAATCGCACGCAGCCGGAGCTGAGCAAACGATTCGGTTCTACGAAAAGCTCTCGCTGATTGGTATCGTGAAGATAAATCGAAAAGGAATTTGTCAGTTCAAATTTAATTACCCCCAAGGCATTCAGATAGTTCGGGCGTTGGCGAATATAGATGTCTGCATCCGCCGCTTCAGTAATGCTCCACCAATCGATACTTGCGGGATCAAGGCGTTTTGTGAAGGCCTTATTCCAAACTTCATAGTTGTGGGATTCAAAGTAGCCATTGATTTCCCACACCGGAAGTTTTTTGATTTCTTCTACTTTGTCTTCCAGAAAAATCGTTGGAGGGACAATCCAGTACGGATTTAAAATGACCGTGACCAAGCGATCTTGCATCGTTGGAGATTTGCGTTTTTCACGACCATTGATGGTCCGGAAACTCATTGCACTGGGCTGCTCACCCGTTTTGTCGATCAAGCCAAAATAGGTCATCGCCAGGTTAATAAAAATATAGCGCTGTTCAAACTGTTGAGGGAACCAACGCATTTTCTCCATATCGGCTTGCATCTGGCGAACACGGTCTTTACAGCTTACTGCGAGGAACTTCCAAGTGCGACCTCCGGGAGAGATAACTCCATCAGGTTTCCAACGCAGATTCCATTGAATATCATTCACCGCAGTCATGACGTCGCTATCATAAAGGTCGTCAGGATTTGTGACCTTATAGCCCAAAAGAGATAAGCGCTTCTTTAAATCCACGACGACCTTGTTGCGTGTATTCAGACGAAGCGGTGTTTTGACAGGAGTCAATGGTATCCAAGAGCCATTGGCGCAAGCCGTGTAGACCTTCTCTATCCCCGCTCGCAAAGATTCATAGGGAGGGTTTTGAGGTGCGATCACATCAAAGACTAAATCCGCACGGTTCCCCGAGGAATTCACGACGGCTTGGAGAAACTTCGACGACATAAATTTTTTGCGAGTGAATTTTACTTCAGGTCCGAAAACTCCAGGGTCCACACTGCCCAAAGAGACATCGGTCAGTAAATTCAAGAAAGCCTTGTTGGCGCGATTCTTCAAATCCCGAGAGGTGCTGTCTTTTTGATAGGCCCACTCCATGTCATCACGCCAATAGAGTTTTGGATTCAGCCCATGGGTCCATGACTGCAACATCGTTGCTCGCAGATCTTCAATTTTAAGCTGATCTACGGCCGTCATATAATCAGGAGCGAAATCCTGGGCAGACGCGGGTTTAAAGCCGATCATCAAAAGAATTAGCAGAGATAGTAAGAAACGTTTTGAGAAAACTTCCATATCTTCCTCGCCTCTTTTATTAATTTTCTTCCTTGCTAAGAAAATTGTTAGAGGGGCTCTGGGCACACGGCCAGAAGATATCGAAATCAAAACATTTGGGATGTGAGAAAGCAGAATAAAAAAGGGAGTCTTGTCGACTCCCTTTTTTATTCAGAACCTGAGTAAATTCAAATTTACTACGCCAGACTTAGCGTTGGCTTACTGGTTTCCAAGTAAGACCTTCTTTACCCATCCATTTACCGCGAGGGCGGTAGATACGGTTGTTCGCGTATTGCTCGAACGCGTGAGCGCACCAGCCAGAGATACGAGACGCTGCGAAGATTGGAGTGAACAAGTCAGTTGGGATACCCATTGAGAAGTACACAGTCGCAGAGTAGAAGTCCACGTTCGGCATCAAGCCTTTTTCGTTGAACATCGTGTCGTCGATCAAAGTCGACATTTGGTACATAGTTTCCATACCAGCAGCTTTAGTCAATTTTTCAGACATACCGCGAAGGATACGAGCACGAGGGTCGCCGTTTTTGTAAACGCGGTGACCGATACCCATAACTTTTTCTTTCGCTTGAAGAGCGTCTTTAACGAATTGTTGAGCTTTGTCCATTGTGCCGATTTTTTGAAGCATCAAGATCACTTGCTCATTCGCACCACCGTGCAAAGGACCTTTAAGGGCGCCGATTGCAGATACGATTGCAGAGTGAAGATCAGACAAAGAAGAAGCTGTCACACGCGTTGCGAATGCAGAGCAGTTCAACTCATGGTCAGCGTGAAGGATCAAGCAAGTGTCCATTACTTTTACGTGTTCAGCGTTTGGCTCTTTGCCGCCAGCCAACATGTACATCATGTTCCAAGCCATTGATTTGTCAGTTTTAGGAGCGATTGGCTCTTTACCTTTGCGGATTGCATCGAATGCGCAAAGAAGAGTTCCCATTTTCGCAGTCAAACGAACTGATTTGCGAAGGTTCGCTTCAGCAGACATATCGTTTGCATCTTTATCGTAGTGAGCCATCAAAGAAACAGCTGTACGCAACCAACCCATTGGGTGAACGTCCGTTGGGATGCCTTTAAGAACTTTGATAAATTCTGGAGACAACGCCATTTCAGCGTGAAGTTCCTTAGTGAACTTTTCCAATTCAGCAGCCGTTGGAAGTTTATCGTTCCAAAGAAGGTAAGTAACTTCTTCGAATGTAGAGTTCGCAGCCAAATCGTCGATTGTGTAACCGCGGAAATTAAGTGTGTCGCCAACGATGAATGATACTTTCGTTGTACAAGCAACAACGCCTTCTAAACCTTTATCCAAGGCGCCTTCATAGATATTTACTTCAGCCATGTGAGTGTCCTTTCTGGCAGTAGAATTAAAACAAAATAGTAATATAAAAACCGTTAGTTCTTGGCAAGCTTGATCACTCGATCTTTCACCTCAGTGACGATCAAAGTCTGATCGCGCACAGGGTCTTCCTTGCCAGTGTATTTCTGATTCGCGTAAAGAATCTCGTTACGCAGCTCGTGAACTCCCTGACGTGGTGCCTTTGCTATGGCTTCCGTAAGATTGTGCCCGCCCCAAGCGACCCCAAGAGAGTTCTGAGAAGTCTTAAGCCCCTCAGTCGCCAGAATCAGTCTATCACGTGGGTTGAGCTGAACCGTTCTGCTTTGTGGCTCCGTGTTAAAATCTCTGCCAAGGCTCGGTCCAGTCGGAAGTAACTCTGTCAATGAATCCTTACCATAGATCTGCAAGAAGCCGTCGATGTCGCCCACCGAACAATACTGAAACTCGTAACTGCGACGATCTACGATGCCATAGAAAATGTTGGCGCGGTCTTCGTTTTGAATA
>JAGIAF010000460.1 GCA_017745015.1 Bdellovibrio sp.
GGCCAAAACCATGGAATGAGTTTTTCGATAAATTACCGGTGACAACGCATGTACAGTGGAACACACAAAACCAACCACGCAAGCTTCAAGGCCACTAATAAAAAAGGCCGCCACCAGCGTATAAGTCCACATCAGCAGACCGGTAAGAATAGTGATGCTGACTAGCAGCCTGTATTTATAGGAACGTGTCAGCGCATCGTCTTCAACGACAGAAGAAAAGAGCCAATTCCCGAAATACAAATTAGGTTCCGTGTTCTTCATTTTGGCCATTAAACAACAAAAGGTGGTCTTAGACCACCTTTTGTATGAACTAGCTTAGATTTTACATTCCTATGCGGCTTTTCGCATACGAAGTGCCTGATCCAGCCGACCCTCTTTCGAGAGCTCGGGTTTTTTATGATCTTTGTATTGCTTGCAAGTTTTGATGAATTGTTTTTCAAGCTTATCGACACATGAATCCACCGCGCCATACACATCCGTACTATACGCAGAGGCTTTAAAATACTTCTCACGAGTATTGACCGATATCTCTACACAGAATTCATTCTTGGTTTTGCTAAAGTAGACGCTGCCGTACCCCTCTCTAAGCAAGAATTGCCCGATCTCTTCCATACGCTGTTCCGTATATGTAACTAGAGAATCTGATTGATCGAGATGCTTAAAGGTCGTGTTGAGTTTCATTTTTTCTCCTCCAGCCCCTTTCAAGGCTTTAGTTAACCTGTGTACCTAGACTTCTTATCGGTCCAGTAAGACCAAAGATGAGCCCTATTTTGAGACTCACTTCGATTTATTTTCGGTTAACCAAATTTCTCGTTTCGGAAATAAAATAAGCACTCGGTTGATCTTTTCTGAAGCGGGCTCGCGGCGGCTTTTGCAGAGGCTATAGATTGCCTCATCCAGGGCGCGTTGCGTATATTTACGAACCACGATCATATTTTGATACGCATCGAAACATTCCCCGCGATCCATAGCCAGAAAAGCGTCGTAGTATGAATCACGCACAGCCGCAGGCATACGGTCCGTCGGGAGCTTTTTGTTTTTGTAGTATTGAATATTGTTCTCAGCAACGCGACGAAGCTCATCGATGTCTTTATAGCGAGGCACATTTTTTGGAATGTGCTTGCTGATATCCAAAAGCCCCTGATAGTTCCCCACGCGATAGTAATCACGCATCTTTTGCTTTAATTCCTGGGTGGGTTCTTTAGGATCGGCGACCTCCCAAGGAGTGCAAACTCCGACGAGAAGGCCAATGACGGCAGCGAGGAAGTGTCCTGAACGAAGTTTTTCCTTCATTCAGGACTTATCGGAATCAGCGGACTGGACTAAAGACCAATCGCTTTAGTGTATCATTTCGGGAAGTTCGAACTGATAAATATTTTGTTCCCCACCGTAAACCACACCATCTATCATCATGTAGCCAGATTCATGGTGATCGTTGTTGGAACGATGAACCCAGTGAATGATCGCGCCATCTGGAGATGGTTTGTAGCGACCAGTGCGTTTATTGGAAGTGATATAGTCACCACATGCCTCAACCGTAGAGCCAACCTGCATCGCACCGACTTTGCCGAATTTCGTGTTGTAAATAACTTCGATCGTTTCGTAGCTCTCTTGGCCGATTTGCACTTGGATATGCACATGGCCTGTTTTATTTGGATAGATCTTTGTCAAAACACCTTCGATGTGACCACGCTTCTTTGTGGAGTTCGGAGTGGTTTTCTTCCAATGAAGAATTTGTTCATTGATAACTGGCAAAGGTTGATTGTCACCCATGCAAATCGGGCTGTTATCACCAGCAAATACGTTTGTAGAAAATAGGATTAGACCGAGAATCGAAGAGAAAAGTTTCATGCATGCACTCCTTTGCATGAACAAAATCATTCTTTGAAAATGACAG
>JAGIAF010000461.1 GCA_017745015.1 Bdellovibrio sp.
GTCGGGTCATAGACAACACCACGCTCACGATTCTGAACAAATGGTGTAATAGATCCTTTTAAGAAGCGACCCTTCTCGTCCATTTTTACTAAGAGCAATGGCGCAAGGCCCGTAACGCCTTGAACACTGATACCTCTTTCAGTCGCAAAATTTCCTAAGCTATAAGCAATCATTCTTTCACGATAGATTTCCATACCGCGTGGCACGTGAGGTCCGTGCATCAAAATCAAACTCGCACCGGCATCAATCGCCGAATGAGCAAAGGCTACGGAGTTTCCGCGATTCTCTCCCATATAGCTTTCATTATAATTTCTTGTGCGTGTTGCATCTGATCCTTCAGCACCCGCGTGCACTGAAACAATAACGATATCAAATCGAGTCTTAAGGTTTTTGATTTCTTGAAGAGTCTTTTGTGAATTCGTGATGCTTCTGTCGCCCGGATAAAAATCTGTGGCGATCAACGCCACTCGCACACCGCGCACCGTAAATTGTGCAACTTCTCCACCTTTTTTAGTCGAGTACTGAATTTGATATGAACGCAAGGTATCTTGTGTAGAACGCAAACCAGTCTGACCGAAATCCATCGCGTGATTATTTGCGAGACTTACAACATTGAATCCCGCAGCGGCAAAAGTACGCGCAAAATATGTGGGTGTGCGGAACAAATGGCGATTTGGTCCCTGAGCTTTGCCTTCTATTTTTGGGCCGTCATAAAAAGTACCTTCAAAATTCGCAAAGCGAATGTCGCCGGTCTTAATATGTTGTTCCGCGAAGCGGAAAAGTTTTGCCCCTTGGTCATCAGGCAACTTCGACTCGGGATAATCCGTTCCCATCATGACGTCACCCACAGCAGAAACAGTCACGAACTTTTCTTCCGCATAAGCAGCTTGAGTGACAAACAATAATGATACGAGGAGCGATGATAAGATTTTCATATAGGCCTGTTATAAGGCATGGAGGACAAGACTCAGACAGGCAGATACGGTCTTTGGAAAAAATCACTGATTGTACAGAATTTAGACAAAAAAAATCCCGCTAGCGCGGGTTTTTATAAGAAAAATGGTGGCTTGAGACGGAATTGAACCGCCGACACAAGGATTTTCAGTCCTCTGCTCTACCAACTGAGCTACCAAGCCACTGGAACGTTCAAAGAGATCAAAGGTTTATCCTCTGACCCCTTCTGTGTCAACAACTAGGCTTTCTCAAAGGCAGATTTTAGGTCAGCCATAAGATCTTGAAGGTCCTCAATACCTACTGAGAGGCGAATAAGGCTGTCGTCGATGCCCAAAGCCTTGCGATTCTCAGGAGGGACGGAGGCGTGCGTCATAATTGCTGGGTGCTCAATCAAGCTTTCAACCCCGCCCAAAGATTCGGCAAGAGAGAAAATTTCTACATTTTCCAAGAACTTACGAGCCGCTTCCATTCCACCTTTGATGTAGAACGTAATCATACCACCAAAGCCATGCATTTGTTCTTTCGCCAAAGCATGCTGCGGATGGCTTTCAAGACCTGGGTAAATCACTTTGTCGACTTTTGGATGCGACTCCAAGAAACGCGCAATAGCTATCGCATTTTCCTGATGAGCCTTCATGCGCAGAGGTAAAGTTTTCAAGCTTCTCAAGCACATGAATGAATCAAAAGGTCCTTGAATCGGGCCCATTGAGTTACTCAAAAAAGCCATACGCTCAGCAATGTCATCACGAGAAGTCACTGCCACACCACCAACCACGTCACTGTGGCCGCCGATGTACTTAGTTGCTGAGTGAACAACAATATCTGCCCCCAACTCCAACGGTCTTTGGAAGTACGGGCTCATGAAAGTATTGTCGACAGCAACGATAATGCCCTTCGCCTTAGCAGTCGCAGAGATCTTTTTAATATCTACAAGCTTCAAG
>JAGIAF010000462.1 GCA_017745015.1 Bdellovibrio sp.
GCCAGAAGGTCTTCAATCGCCTCCCCGGTTTTTTCAGGGATCTCAGCGTCTGCAGAGAAGAAATGGGTTGTTGTGGAAATCCTCGGTCGTATCTTGGATGCGTACTTGGGACGTCGGGCTCATGAAGTGGAGTACATTAAATCCTTCGTGGATTCGATGATGCTTCGTGAAGATCACAACGAAGAAGAAGATCAAAACAAAGTGCAGCTGATGACGTTGCATGCTTCTAAGGGCTTAGAGTTTCCGATCGTGATTTTGGCGGGTGTGGAAGAAGATCTTCTTCCACATAAAAACTTGGGCTCTGATATCGACGAAGAACGTCGTTTGTTCTACGTAGGTGTGACTCGCGCGAAGAATCGCTTGGTCATGTCACGTTGTCAGCAGCGTAAAAAGAATGGCGTTGTTAGGCCGTCAGTGCCATCTCGCTTCTTGCTGGAAATTCCGACGGAGCTCTACAAGGAGTATCCATTGGGCGCTCGCCCAGTCAGCGGACAAGATCGTGATGATCTGGTGGCAAGCTTCTTATCTAAACTTGATAGCAAACTCGGTAAATAGGTCATTGCTTTAACCAGCCTTGAGATTCAAGGATTTGTCTGAAGCTGGGATTGTCCATGGAAAGGGGAGGCAGGTAGCTGCCAACTTTAGTTCTTTTCCACCAACCTTTTTCGCCAGGGTCTGTGTACTTATAAAGATAAAGATCCGCGCGGATGAAGCGAGGCTTTCGGCCTTTGAATGGGTCTTCCTTCAACAATCCCAGAACATCTTTATTTCCCTGTAGCAGCTTTGCCACGAAGTTAATGATCCACGGGTTGTATTGGTAAGTCGACATCGCCGCAAACCACATCTGCCAATCGAGTTTATAGTGTAAAGGACTCACTTGCGGAGATAGCCGCATCGGGTCGCCAGGCTTGCCCTTAAATTCATAGGGAGTCCACTGGGTGTTCTCGGTGATGGCATTGTCCAGGGTGCCTTCAATAATGATCTCATACCGTTCTCGGGTGATGGAGCCAAAAGCGCCATAGGTGTTCACCAGATTCAATCGATCATAGTTGCGATTCATCGCCTGGTTTTTTGAGATTAAGTTTATCGCCGGTTGGTAACTTAAAATCAAAATTACTGTGAACACGAGGCAAACGGCCACCATATTCCACAGAGGGGGTGCAGTCAGAGTGACTTCCGGCAGTTTCCAGAAAAGTTCAAAGAACTGATCATCAAAACAGAAAATACATACCGCAATACTGATACAATTGAGCCAACTGTAATTTCCTCCGGCAAAGATCGTAAGTTGAAACAAGATCGTAGAAATGGCAGCCACATAGCGAATCATCTGCGGACCAAAAAGCCCAAAGGGTGCAATCAGTTCTACATAGTGATTTATCCACACTGAAAAGCGGTGAATCCATTTTGGCAGATGATGGAAATACCATGACAAGGGATTGGGCAGGGGCTGCGTTTCGTAGTGATAGTACATACAAGTCATATCTCGCCAACATTCATCGCCACGGATTTTAATCAAGCCCGCACCAAACATCAGGCGAAATGCCAACCAGCGATAGAGCCAAACAATCAACAATGGAACAGGTGCTGAGTGCGGTCCCAGAAAGATCGCAAGGAACCCTGCTTCAAGTAATAAGATCTCCCACCCAAAGCCATAAAAGGTCTGTCCGATATTCACATAGGACATATACAGAAACCACATCACCGCCCAGGTCAACATTGAGAGCAGATATCCATGTCCATCCGCAAATCCCGACAGCGTCAAAATCGCCAACGCCACACCCAACCAAGCGCCAAAAACCATAAAGTTTTCACTGAAGTAAAAATAGAAAAGACTGGGGTTTTGCGCAAAGGAAGTACGCTCTAAGAAAAGACGCGCGGGGAGAATGC
>JAGIAF010000463.1 GCA_017745015.1 Bdellovibrio sp.
CACTTACAATGAAAAAGGGGAGCCGACCAAAGAAGCGTGGTTGGGCTTACCGAATACTTCCGTGAATATGGAAGGCTACGTAGATACAGTCTTCCGTGGTTTAAAAAGAATTCGTCAGGACAACGATTCAGCTCATCGTTTGATGAAACAGATGTTCCCAGAAATGTCGCGCACTGAACTTGCGACAATTAAAATGTTTGTATATCGCGCGTTGAATAAGAAAGTTGGCACTTTAGAAGAACGCTATGATCGCGCTACGCCGTTTTCTAATGGCGGCCCAGGTGTTACTAACGGTGTTGCTGCGTTGAAGTTGAACTTAGAGCTGATGGACAATACACGTATGCAGCCAGAGTACGGCTTCACCTCGATTCCAGCTTTAGGTGATCGCCTGTTGCGCAGTTCATTCTTGTATGACGGTGTTTACGCAGCTCCAGGAGTTGAGCGCTTCCGTGAAAAGTCCTCTTGGGATTTGAAGGATGCGCAATCCATGGGGGCGTTGGTCGCTCTGTTCACAATTCCGACAATGGGTAATTCAGATAAAGGTGCCTTGGCCGTTGGCAAAGACGTTCAATCAGTGATGACGACGTTGATGTCGAACTATCAAGCGCCGAACTTCCCAGGTGAACTCGATATAGAAAAAGCTCACCGTGGGTATCAGACGTTTCAAGAAAGCTGTGCACACTGTCACGGTACTTACGAGTGGAGTGGGGCAAAACCGGTTTTGCGTAGTTACCCCAACAGACTTGTTCCTCAAGAAATAATTGGCACGGATCCAGCGCGTTTAAACGCAGTGAGTGAATATTTGGTTACAAACTTCAATAAGTCTCCGTTGGCGAAAGCTGCGACGGCAGAGCGCACAGGTGGTTATGTTGCTCCGCTTTTAAATTCACTTTGGGCGACGGCTCCGTACTTACATAATGGTTCTGTACCGACACTGTGGGATTTGATGCATCCGGAGACTCGTCCGATGAAATTCATGGTCGGCGGTCATCATCTAGATTATCAAAAGATGGGTTTGAAACTTGTGAAGAACGAGCAGACCGGTGTCTTTGAATATCCTGCGGGTGTGAAACCTTGGTCTGTTCCAGTTGTCTATGACACGACAACACCGGGTCGAAGTAATCAAGGTCATACGAAGCAATTTGTGGGATTGTCTGAAACTGAAAAAGAAGAGCTTATTGAGTACCTCAAGCTTCTTTAAGCCTGAGGTACCTACTCTTGTGAATTAAAAATCGAGGCCGAGACCCAGAGTTCCATAGAAGGTTGTGAGTTTCGCGCCGGTCTCATCGGAATTAGTGAAGTTGTAGTTTTTTAAACCGAAGCCAGCTTCGCCGAAGAAGTTATTTGTCCACATGACCTTACCGTGGAAGTTCACGAGGAAATCCGAGCCCATCGTTGTTCCGCTATCTGTGGAGCTAAAGAACTGAATGAATTCCATGTCCACGTATTTCGGATGATTCAGAAACGACACGTGATTCAAGAATTTATCAATTCCTCGAGGCATAGAGCGAGCCCAGAATAAACCAGCCCCGATCTTGTTCGCTTTTTGCTCTCCGATAGTCAGAGCTTCATAAGCTAAGATCGCACCCACTGTTTCATCGCGGCCCCAAAGGCCTTGATTAAAGCGATAGCGCAAGTCGACTTCTGTCGATTGCAACGGTACATCTTCGGTGCCACCTGCGCCATCATCTGCAGGAATATCACCCAGTGAAGTGAAGTACTTTGCAGACATACCCCAACGCTGCTTGGAAAGATAATTGTTTTGCCAGCCGAAAAGATCATTGAACCAGTATTGAATGTGACCTTCACCCAGCAACGCGGTTCCACCTTGAGAAGTTGCAAGAC
>JAGIAF010000464.1 GCA_017745015.1 Bdellovibrio sp.
ATTGCAATGACGGCTTGTGAAGCCCAAGCAGAAGCGCCTTCGATGAAACCGCGCTTGCTGGCAACGGATATCGATTTGCAAGTTTTAAAAAAAGCCTCCATTGGAACTTACGAAGAGCGCGAGATGCAAGGTTTGCCTCCCGTGCAAAGACAAAGATACTTCGAAAAAGTTAAAGCGAACGAAACCGAGTACTGGAGAGCGAAAAACCAGATCCACGACATGATTCGCTTCGCACCGTTCAATTTGATGAACCCGAAGTATGAATTCCAGCACAAATTTCATGTGATCTTCTGCCGCAACGTTTTGATCTATTTCGACGAAGCGACTACGAAGAAAGTTATCGACAATCTTGTGACATGTGTGGCACCAGGCGGATACTTGGTTTTGGGCCACTCGGAGTCAGGCAACGTAAAACATCCTAACTTGAAACCGCTTTCACGCGCGGTTTATCAAAAGATTTAAGAGGAACATATGGGTCAAAAAATTCGCGTGCTTATCGTCGATGACTCTGCTGTGATTCGTAAGCTCTTGGAGAAAATCTTTTCCTCAGCCCCTGATATTGAGGTGGTTGGTACTGCCGCTGATCCTTATATCGCTCGCGATAAATTGGTGGCTTTGAAGCCCGACGTGATGACTTTGGATGTGGAGATGCCTCGTATGGACGGCATCAGCTTCCTGGAAAAAGTCATGCAGCATTTTCCAACTAGAACTATTATTTTCTCCAGCTTGGCAAAGACCGGTTCAGAGACCTACTTGCGTGCTTTGGAAGCTGGTGCGATTGATATCATGGAAAAGCCTTCCATTGACGTCAGTCAAACTTTGGAAGTCTTGGGTAAAGAGATCGTTGACCGTGTGCGTGTCGTATCTCGCGCTCGAATCAATCCGGTTGCTAAGGTAGCGACACCGACGACTCCCGTGAAGAAAGTAGATCGCACATCTTTGGCGCGTACAACGCATCAGATGATCGCGGTGGCATCAAGTACCGGTGGTACAGAAGCTTTGAAAGTTTTTTTGTCTGGAATGCCCGCGGATATTCCGGGAACGGTGGTGGTTCAGCATATGCCGCCAGGTTTTACGAAGTCCTTTGCCGACAACTTGAACGCCATGTTCCCATTTGAAGTGAAAGAAGCTCAAGAGGGTGACCAAGTGGTTCCAGGTCGGGTGTTGATTGCTCCAGGAAATTTCCACATGGAAATCACACGGTCCGGTGCTTATTACTATGTGAAGCTTCACCAAAACGCTCCTTTGCACAGTGTGCGCCCTGCTGCTGATTATTTGATGAAGTCCGTTGCTAAATTCGCCGGTAAGAATGCCTTAGGTGTTGTCTTGACGGGTATGGGTAAAGACGGTGCGGAAGGATTGCTCGAGATGAAAAATGCGGGAGCCTACACTGTTGCACAAAACGAGGAAACATGTGTGGTCTATGGTATGCCAGCCGCAGCCGTGGCATTGGGAGCAGCTGATAAAGTTCTGGCTCTTGATAAAATCGCGGGCGACTTGTTAAAACAAGTTAACCAAAGAAATGCTGCCTAGTTTGTACTAGGAAACATACACAGGCATTCGTCTAAATTATTAATGATTGGCAATGGAGGGAAGTGGGGGTCCACTTCCCTTTGCTTTATGTCGAAAAGAAATTCGGAATACCTATGCCGAATTATAAAGAGTCCCTCGATTTAGAAATCCGAAAGGTCGATCTGCTCTATAAGCAGAGTTTGACTGGTATGGTTGCAGTCACTGCGACCGCACTGTTCTATCTTTATATCGCATGGAATCGCCTGCCTACGACGTTCTTGATGTCATGGATGGTGGTGATACTGGTATATGTGACGG
>JAGIAF010000465.1 GCA_017745015.1 Bdellovibrio sp.
ACGTTCTGGTTTGCTTCATCAAAGAATTTCCGGATCACGAAACGGCAAAAGATCTGACTTACATTGCAGTCACTCAAGAAGATGAAGAGACGAACGTACATTCTTTGTTGTTCTCTTTCCCAACGACTGACAGCACTCTTGCGGATCGCTATCGTCAAGGTGAGAACTTGCAAGCTGAAGAAGTCAGCCAAGAATCTTCTCACTAGTATCGAGCCATTGAATTCATGATCTGGCCCTATATTATACTTTCGTATTTTAGTTTGTTTGTCTTTGGCCTGAGCGATAATGTGCGCGGGCCTCTGTTCCCCGAAATCATGAAGGAGTTTGCGGTTAACGACTCCATGGGCTCTTGGATGTTTGCCTTGAGTTCTATTTCGGGATTTCTTTCAAGCTACATGGCTCGTCACTTGTTACGCCGCTTTGATCGTCTGACGGTCTTGCGTGGTGGAGCCTTGGCCTTGATTGTTTCTTTGATCGGATTGGCGACAGCGCCTGTTTTTTATGTGTTCCTATTTTTCAGTCTGACCTTCGGGATGAGCTTGGGGATTGTGGGATTGATCCCCAATGTCCTGGTTCCCTTGGGTTCCAGTGCCGAACGTAAGCAACAACTGCTTTCGGGTTTGCATTCCATGTATGGCGTTGCAAGTTTTCTTTCGCCATTGATCGCAGCCGGTGTGGAAGTGGTGACGGGGAGTTGGCGTTGGACGTTTGCCATCGTTGCAATCGCGCCATTGGGATTGTTCCTTTATACTTTGCATGGCAGTCACGGGAATCTCCATAAGAAATCTGAAGTGCCAGCTGAGACTCACAAATTGAATAAGGCCCGCAACTTTAAGCCGCAGATCTTCTTGGCCTTTATGGTCAGCTTCTGTGTGTGTGCAGAAATCATGGTGTCGTCACGACTGGCGTTGTTCATGCGCCGAACGATGAACTATGACATGGAACGCGCCAGTCTTTATGTGACTTACTTCTTTATTTGTATGCTCGTAGGACGTTTGTTGTTCACCTTGATTAAACTTCCCACGAGTATTCGTAATCAGCTCACGGGTGCGGTGGTATTAAGTGCGGCTTGCACTCTTGCGGGAATTTATGTGAGCCCGATGTTTATGCCTTTGGTGGGTTTTACGGTGGCGCCATTTTATCCGTTGGCGATTTCGTGGATCTCCACTAAGTTTCCTCATGATTTGGATACAGCGGTTTCTTATATGATGGCAACAGACTCGATGATGTTAGTTGCGATGCACCTGTTGGTCGGCCACATCACCGACACAAGCGGTATTGCGACAGCCATGTTGCTGGGCCCAGCGTGCTGCTTTATTTCCTTCATGTTCATCAATAGCTACGAGTTTTTCTTCGAACGCCATCGCCCCCAAGACGATCCGATTCCTTAGGTGCCAGGCACTTTTTTGGTACTCGCTGCATAAAAGAAAAAGAGCGCTGGGGGGACCTTACTATTACCCACAATTCTTACGGATTGTGGGTTTTTTAGTTCTGGGAGTTGGCGTTGGGTACTTCGTTTTCGTTATGACTCTCGGGTCACACATTGTGTTTTGGCTCAAACGATACTTCTGAGAGAGTGTACTCTCTCAGAAGTCCTTGGCGTTCCGCTACGGATGCGAATGATTGCATCCGTACGAAAAGTGCTGCATGCGTATTTTGAATCACTGTTTGCAGCATCTATGAAAATATCTGGCAACAGCTATGAAGTTTTGAAAATTTACTGCGCGGGTTGTTGTACTTTATTTGTAATAAAATTTCTCTTGCGGGGTGTTTTTGAAGTTCTTATCTCTCGAACATTCAGCGAGAATGCTTTGATCACGG
>JAGIAF010000466.1 GCA_017745015.1 Bdellovibrio sp.
GGGGAATACAGATGAAGGATCGACTTCTTTTCCAAAGCGAACATCGAAGGATTTCCATTTCATACCTCGGTCATCAACGGCGCCATCTCCATAGATACCACCGTTGCCAACAGAACCTGAAACATAGGAACCCGCATGGGCTGGAATAACGAAGAGAGACGTCGCCGTTAATGTGCTTAAAAGAAGAGTAATTAATTTCAAGGAAGCCTCATCGGAAAATTGAGTTACTAAATTAAAAGGAGTGCCGGGAGTCTGTTATTTGATCTTCTCTTTGATCCAAGCTCGTGCATAGCTCAGCGTCTGGAATGTCGAGAGATTGCCACAGCTGGTATCATTGAAAGTATTCGAAGCGATAATCCCAGAGGTTACACCGGCAAGCTTATAACCTTTTTTAGTAAGCACAAAGAGCGGACTGCCGGAATCACCTTGGCAAGTGTAGTTATCGGATCTCGTCAGCAGTTTTAGGTTCTTTGTGGATTTACCATAGGAGAATCTGACGGCCGCTTGGTTGTCATCACTGCCATAGAATTCTTCAAATTCTTTATTTGATGGAAAAGTGAATTGAGTGTTTTGCACTCGCTGCAGACCTTTGAACTTCGCTCGTTTAAAACTTCGAGTGGCTTCCATTTTCTGAGTGTCCCAGCCAAACGAGATCATTTGACCACTAGTTAAATCTTGATCCGTTGCCAGTTGATTGAAATCAAATACCGGAATTCGTGACGGAGCATTTTTCTCAAGGATCAGGACGCCAACGTCCATCACGGGAATTTCGGAGTCCTCTAGATCTAAGTTCTTGTGATTTACAAGATCTGCGGTCGCTTTGTAGTGTTGAGCGACTTCGACAGTGTCCATGCCGAATCCTGAAGTGGCCGTCGCGAAATGTCTTCTTGGAAAGATAATAGAATTTCCTTCGGCAACGTTGGCGATGCAATGGCGAGCGGTTAACACTGTTCTTTTTCCAATAAGCAGTCCTCCACAAATTCCAATGGCCGTCGGCGTTTTCATGCTCACTAAAACCATGGAACTGATCGGTGAACCACCTGAATAATTCGGTTCAATATTTGATCCAACGATTCCGTTTTGAGAGTCTGATGACGGAGAGAACTGAGTCGACTCTGGGGCACAAGCGGACAAAGTCAGTATAAGTAAAAAAAATGAAAAACCGGGGACACTCAATTTCATCTGGGACTCCTTTAAAATTGGAGTCTTAGCGAAGCCCTGGATGAATGGCTAGTTAGATCTTTAGCAGATGTTCCAATCTTCCGTTAAGTTTTTGATGGGTTCATTACTAGCTGCACTTTTTTACTTCATTCTTCCAAGCCACGCAGTGGAACCCTATTCGTATCCTAAGCAGAACGCGGTTTCTATCAATGATGAAGTCTTGGCGGGTTGCTTTTTGAAAGAAATAAATAAGTATCCCAACGTCTCCAAAACGACGGAGCCTCTGTTTGTGTATCCTGATGCTCGTGCGAGCCGATATAGAGTGCGTCCTCAGTGCATATTTTCTCAACGGGACTTCTTTGAATATATGTTGGGTGAACCGAGTCGTAGCTGTGACTATAGCACTGGGCAAGAGTCAATACTTCGGGAGTGGATCTTGGAGCAAAAAGATAATTCCATAGATCCGGTGAAGCTATACCGTGAGGCCCTGAAGCTCTCTGGTGGTTCCGCTTTCAATGCCACGCTCATGATTCATCAGCTTTTACGTACGGAAGCCCGATATAAGCAACCGTCTTTTTACTACGAGTCCACGCCGGCAAAAGAAAAAGCTTTTTGGAATAAGTTCGTCGATATTCGCGGGGACCTTGAAGAGCTGTCTC
>JAGIAF010000467.1 GCA_017745015.1 Bdellovibrio sp.
AACATACGATCAAAGTAATCCACAGTCCCTTTTTCAATCCACCTGAATTTAATGGTTTCAAAATTTCTGTCGGCAAAGGAACTATCTTTGGTGCAGAAATCCAAAAACTTCGTGTGATCATCGAAAAAGGTGAGTACATCAATGGTAAAGGCTCGGTGGAGTCTTTCGATATTCGCCCAAGCTACTACGAACACTACAAAAAAGAGTTCGGTCAGCTTAAAAATGTAAAGGTCGTTTTGGATTGTGGTAATGGCGCGGGCGGCTCCGTAGTACGCGGTCTTTTCGAAGCCTGCGGCCTAACTCCGACAATTATGTTTGAAAAGCCAGATGGCACATTTCCGAATCATCACCCAGATCCAACAGTCGAAGAAAACTTGGTTGATCTTGCTGCTCAAGTTAAAAAAGAAGGGGCTATCTGCGGTATCGGCTTTGACGGCGATGCAGATCGTATCGGCGTTGTCGATCATACAGGTCGTATGATTTACGGTGATGAGCTTATGACGATCATCGCACGCGATATTCTTACTACGCAAAAAGGTGCGAAAATTATCGGCGACGTGAAGTGCTCTGATCGCATGTATCATGATATTGCAAAGCACGGCGGCCAACCAATCATGTGGAAGACTGGTCACTCTTTGGTGAAAGAAAAAATCAAAGTTGAAAAAGCACCGTTTGGTGGCGAAATGTCCGGTCACATATTCTTTGCAGATCGCAACTATGGTTATGACGACGCTCCTTATGCAGGTCTTCGCCTAGTAGAGATTTTGGCAAAAACGGGTAAAAACATTCCGCAATTGCTAGAAGGTTTGCCACCATCATTCAACACTCCAGAGATCCGCATCGACACAACTGAAGAAAAGAAAGTTTTGATCGTGGAGAAAATGAAAGAAGCTTTCAAAGGCGGCCCAGGCGCAGACTACAAAGTAGATTTGACCGACGGAATCCGCTTAAGCTTCGAAGACGGTTGGGCGCTCTGCCGCTCTTCAAACACACAACCAGTTCTAGTTGTGCGTTACGAAGCAACAACAGCTGACGGCATGAAACGCATCCAAGACCGCGTTGAAGCCGTAGTTAACAAATACCTTTAAGAGGTAACAGTTCCCTTTTCGGAACGCAGTGAATAAGAAAAGCAAAAGGGCTGGCGCCACAACGTCAGCCCTTTTTTATTTTTCCTAACCAAAATCAACAATGCGGACGTCCGCACCACCGCATCGGTGGTGAAAATTGCGAGCCAGAAATAAGCTCTTCTTTAAGACTTAATCTCTACCACTTGTCCTGTGAGATTTTCTTTAGATAAACCTAGGTGCATAACTGCAGCGACCGAAGAAAGAAGCGCAATTTCTTCTTCGAATGCTAAGATACGATTCAAACGCAGTTCGACCTTTGGCTTAGTAAGATTAAATCCATAAATTTCTAGGTCTTCACCATCACTAATAACGCCACCAATATTCTGAATTTGTGGCTCAAGCCCGCGATTTTTTGTGAAGTAGAAAATTCTTCCTTTTTGCACAATCTTCTTAGCAGCAATTGAAATTGATGCGCGATCATCAGCGTTGATCACGGTCGTGACATGAGGGCCGATGCCTGTGAATAAACGTAGGTAATTGCCTTCCAAATCATCTGAATGAGCACTTACACTTTTAATAACGATAACATCAGCATTGATTTCCGAAACGTTTTCATCGACCAAATTTTTCTCAGGTAGAACCAAAATATATGGTTTTTCTTCAGGAAGTTCGAATCCGGGATTCCAATTATAAATAGGAGTTT
>JAGIAF010000468.1 GCA_017745015.1 Bdellovibrio sp.
GATTTAGATAATGCTATTATTGACGGCGAAGTTGTAATCCTCGATGAAGAGGGTCGCAGTGACTTTCAACTCTTGCAAAACGCTATAAAAAGCGAACAAACGCGTAACATGTACTACTACGCCTTCGATCTAATGCATTTTGGAAATAGAGATCTCCGCCAGGAACCTTTGGAAGATCGCAAACGCCAATTGCAAACACTGATGCGTAAGTCGGTTCCAAGAGTGCGCTTGAGTGCGGACTTTAACGGGAGCGGCAAAGATCTCTTAGAACTGGCCCGAGAACATCATCTTGAAGGGATCATCTCGAAAGAGCGTCACAGTACCTATCGTTCAGAAAGAAATTCCAATTGGGTTAAAACAAAGTGCACCCACGAACAAGAGTTTGTCATTGGAGGATTTACCGACGCCCGTGGAAGCCGCAATCATTTTGGCGCACTCCTGCTTGGATACTACAAAAATAAGCAACTCCACTATGCGGGTCGCGTGGGCACAGGGTTTACTCAGAAGTCTTTAGATGAAATTCGAAAAAAACTAAAACCGTTGGAAACTGGAAAATCACCCTTCACCAAAAATAGTCCCAGGGAGCGCGATATTCACTTTGTGCGCCCTGTGCTCTCAGCTCAAGTGACCTTTGGAAATTGGACCAGTGATGGCATTCTAAGAGTCCCCGTCTTTCATGGACTTCGTGAAGACAAGCCTGCAAAAGAAATCATTCGCGAAAAGCCCAAGAAGGCGGTAAGCGAAGACTCTTGGGCGATATCCAGTCCAGAGAAAATCTTATTTAAGAGCGAGAAGATTTCCAAAAAAGAAGTGGCTCATTATTATAGCATCGCCGCCGCGTGGTTGGTTCCTCTTGTGACGGATCGCCCTCTTTCTTTAGTTCGCTGCCCCTCAGGGACCAGCGAAAAATGCTTCTTCCAAAAACACCCAACGACCATGCCGAAAGCCATGACTCCGGTGCGCCTTAAAGAAGAAAAAGGCAGCGGTGTCTATGCAAGTCTTCACGATGCCGAAGGCCTCGCCGCCTTGGTGCAAATGAATGCGTTTGAAATTCACTGCTCCAACTGTCGTCGTGATGATGTGATCCATCCCGATCAATTCGTGATGGATTTAGATCCTGGCCCCGGCGTTCCGTGGAAACAAGTTGTCGCCTCCGCCGTGGAGCTCAGAGACCTTTTGGAAAAGCTGGGCTTAAAGAGCTTCGTTAAACTCAGTGGCGGCAAAGGTCTGCATCTGCATGTGCCTATTGCTCCGCTTTATACGTGGGACGAAATCAACAGCTTCACGCGCGCTTTGGCTTTGCAGCTAGAGCAAATAAAACCCGACCTTTACGTCTCGAAAATGACAAAGAACATTCGAGGTGGAAAGATCTTTGTCGACTATTTAAGAAATTCTCGAGGAGCCACAGCTGTAGCTCCTTACTCATTGCGAGCACGGGCTGTGAGTTCGGTCGCACTTCCCGTGGATTGGGCCGACCTTAAAAAGATCAAGACACCTGATGAGTTCACATTAAGAAAGACCTTGGCTCATCTGGTAAAACGTCGCAGAGATCCGTGGAAAGACTATTTCAAAATCAAACAGCGCATTCCACTTCTCGACAAAACGACACGAAAGAAGCAAGACAGCGTTGCCTACTCCGGCGGTGCCAGTGTGTGACAGAGCGCCCGCTTAAGCGGTCGCTCTTGATTTTGCTCGGGGTTTTCGCTTGCTCTTTCTCTCTGCCAAGCTCTTTTGCAACAGAGGCATAAGATCGACCACGTTACTAG
>JAGIAF010000469.1:0-231 GCA_017745015.1 Bdellovibrio sp.
ATTAAACTTCTATCGCATACCCAATGAAAGTTTGATGATCATTTCTCTCACACCTAGGTCTGCGCCGGAGCGAGCGGCTTACTTCTTTGTATATAAAGGACTGATTTTTGCCGCAGCCTTAATGATCATCACTTTTATTGCAGCTCTATTTATTTCCGGTGCCTTGATGCAAAGTGTTCTTCGTTTACGCAACGCCATGAGAGATTTCGGAGCAGGAAAGTTGGATGTTCA
>JAGIAF010000469.1:241-1745 GCA_017745015.1 Bdellovibrio sp.
TTCATCTAGAGGCCAGCTCTCGTGATGAAGTCGGGCAGTTGGCGGGCCTTTTCAACGACATGGTCCAACAAATCAAGAAATTGATGACGGTTTATGAAGATAAAGCTCGTATCGAAGCAGAGATGGTCCTGGCATCGGATCTTCAGCGAAAGTTTTTTCCAGAGAGTCTTCATTCCGTTCCACCTTATCAGTTTGCGGGTTTTTACGAGCCGGCAAGTCAGTGTGGAGGGGATTGGTGGACTTACTTTGAGACAGAAGATCAATTTGTCGTTTGTATTTGTGATGTGACGGGACACGGTCTGCAATCAGCGTTAATTACTTCCGCAGCTTGTGCGGTGGTCGCAAGCTTCAAAGCCAAAATACAAGGGCCAGCTAAGCTTATGGAAGCTCTCAATCGGGCTGTGATGGAAACATCGCGAGGCGCGTTGAATATGACTTGTTTAGTTGCAGCCTTCGATAAGAACTCAAATCAAGTCACGTATTGCAACGCGAGTCATGAAGCCCCCTATTTCCTAGCCCCTAAAAAAGGTCAAAAACGATCTGCCATTCAGGTCTTTGAAGATGTCAACGGACCTCGACTAGGGGAAAGGCTCGAAGCCGATTTCTCGGAGTCGAAGCTGTCTTTTGAGAGAGGAACTTCGTTTTTATTTTTCTCAGATGGCTTAAAGGATCTTATGAGTTCCGAGCAGCAGGCTTTTGAAGAGCGTCGTACAATGAAGACTTTGCTCAAGATTGATGATCCAGCTTTTTCAGCACAACAAATTTTAGAACTATTTAAGAAGGATACTGCTGAATGGAGAGGACAAGAAGTTTTGGTCGATGACCTTTCCTACTTTATCGTGAAGCATTCAGCAGCTCAGTAGCTATTTCATTTTTTCCGGAGATATCCAGCGAACTTCACTGTCTTTTAAAACTGGCAAATGCTTGTATTGCCCTTCAGGTAAAAGATGGCGCTCTTCTTGAGCATCTTTCTGAATGACCATGACTTGAGGACCTAGAGTCTTAGGTGCATCAAGCCATCTGATTTCATCTGAGAATAGGGCCCCCACGTTGATTTTATTTTTGGTCGCATTGGCGATAACTAAACTCTGTGGTTTAAGACGCTTCGCGAGCCAAGGTGGAGAGATCACTTCAACGGTCCATTTACCGAAGGGAATATCAGAAGTAGTCGTGTCATTACTATTTAGCCGAGCCAGAGTTTCAATGGGTTTAAGATCGCCATGGATATCTTTGGTGGAAGTATCTGGTGTCCATAATAATGTAAGCGCCATGTCTTCAGCATCAAATTGACCCACGGCGATTTTCATCAGTTGGGCCCAAGGAATTTTTGTTAACGTTCCCGGTCCTAACTTGAATGTGATCTCCGTGCCATTGGGATCATCAAAACGAATTTTATATTCACCAGGAGGAACCATAATCGAGAACGGGCCTTCCCAGTTTTGCTGAAGTTTGTCGTTTTGAATGCTGAATCGTGCATTTTCAGGGGCACCGGTCACCTCAAGGT
>JAGIAF010000046.1 GCA_017745015.1 Bdellovibrio sp.
ATACTGCTGTAATCAAGCGAACCTGAAGAACTTAAAGTGTCGTTATCAACTTCAATACGATCGATCAATTTAGTATTAAATCCCAGCTTTACGCGACCATCAAAAAAGCGGAAGTTGAATCCCAAAATGAAAGCCAAGTCACTGCGATGATAAGCATCGATCGTTGAACCATCACTGGACATCGTCGCATCAAGCAGGTCGTTATAATAAAGGCCTAAACCGAAATTACGCATCACAATCGAAGGGAATAATTGCATCTTCGCATGATAGTAATCTCCGCGATTCGCATCCAATGAAGTCTTCACATCCGACAAGCTGAATGGATTTGAAAAGCTGTTTTCTTGATACATGCTGACAGCGTTCGTATTTACTTCGAGTTCTGGGTCAAACACAGTTCCGTAAGCATCCCGCAATTTACCCAAGGCTGCGGGGTTCACAATCAAAGCTGTTTCATCATTCACAACGGCAAGACACGCTCCACCCATGGCATTGCAACGCACGCCTCTGTAGAACGGACGTAGCTCATCTGCATTCACGTCCCATGTGAATGTCAGCAGCAGAACTATTTGAATGAGAGCAATCCACAAAATCCTTTTCATAGGCCTCTCTCTAAAAAATGCATGAAAAATCTCATTTACCCTATCGGACGATCCCAGCCTCACATTGAGACGTTTCATTAAAATACATTCGAAGGTCCTGAGTTAAGCACCCCACAGAAACACCGATAAGTAATAGGTACAGACTTACCTCAAGGAGTATGAGAGATGATCTCAAAAAATATTTCAGCGTTGATGGCCTGCCTTGGACTTTTGACTGTGCTCACAGGCTGTGAGGGCGAGCAGTCAGATAAAGACAAAATTATGGAAGCTCAATATTGTTTGGATGAAGCGACTGCAGGTTCTGCAAACGCTTGCCTGTCTTCTATTTCAGGTTTAACAAGCTCTCAAGCTTATGCTTTGAGATGTGCAGCAGGCTTCATTGATGCGGGAGTAACGTCGACGGCAAATTTATCAGCTGCCTTGACAGCAATTCAAAAGGAAAACACAGCCGGAACATCTACACTCCTTGCGGCTCTGTCCTTTTCAAATGGCGTAGACGCAGATCAAACAGCAAGTTACTGTAATTCTTCCAAACAACCTGGCATGGCCTTGATGGGTGCTATGGCAAAGAGTGCCACCCTGTTAAATACAATTGCACTTCCAAGTTGTTCTGGCGATCCAGACCCACTTGGTTGCGCGTCTGATGCAATGAGCACCGCTCTTACTGCTCTTGTCAATGACTTCGACCCAAATACCGGCACATTCGGCGATCCAGACAACGCGACATTAGCACAAGATGTCGCTGGCAGTATCCAAACGGTTTATTCAATTACTTGCTCAGGCACAAACACCGCAAGTAGTGATATCTGTGGCCCGATCAACGATGCATTGAGCGCTGCTGGAATCCCAGATATTACTGCAGTGAGCCCTTCAGAGTTAATTAAACTCGGAGGACAACTCCTGACACAATGGCAGGGCAACTAGCCTGAAATAAAAAAAGCTCCCACCGGGAGCTTTTTTTATTTTTAATCGCCACGTACTTTCTAGAAATCTAAATTCAGACGAGTTCCGTAAACACGACTCTCAACCGGAGTGTTCTTTGTGCCCACATCGTCGGCATAACTCACAAGATCCAGATTGAAAACGCCCAACTCAGCCGACAAACCTGCAGTCCAGAATCCTTGGCTCAGACCCACGCGGTAGTGACCTTTCCACCAGCTATAAACGGTCCAATCAAACTCAAAACCCGCATGAACACCTTTACGCCAGCTAAAGTCCGGATGTCCTAAGTCACGAACATCCAAAACACCGCGACCACCGAAGATCCATCCACGTGGATACTCCCAGCGCGAACCAAGATCCACCACTCTGTAGAGCTTTTCAGGCGTGCCATTCTGAGTTTCTTTATTCACCAATTTCAACGACTGACCGAATCCAGTCTCTGCAACGTTACGAACAACAGCACCAAATGTTGGACGAGCCATTTGCAACCAGCCCCAGAATCCTGAATCTGGAAGATCCGGAGTCCACAAGATCCCCAAGTCCGCATCCACTGTATAGCCTTCAGCAAGATCTTCTTTTTTAACGATCTGATCACTCGCCGCTAAGTCCACCGCGCTGATCGGTTTACTGTAGAAACCACGATTTACGAACTTCCCAGTCACACCCCAAGAGAAGCGACCAAAATCAAACCAGTGAAGATCGTCACCATAAGCCAGCGCTAATGTTGTATCAGCATAAACAGTCGTATTGATTGAGGGGCCAAGAAGTTGATGCATTTGCAACTCAACTGAGACGTCCATCGGAATCAATGCGATCCCCCACTTCGGACGAACCCACACACCTTCCATCGGTGTTAATCTCATAGAATAAACATCGCCATAGTGAGCTTGAATTAATTCAAGATAAGCATTTTGCTTATCTGTATCCGACATACTGGATTCTTCAATGTCCTTATAGTCATTATAGAAATCCATGGCTCCCGGAGTGCCATAAGCGCTCAACGAAAGATTCACTTGCCCATCTTCACGACGCGCCAATCCCGCTGGATTATAGAAGATCGCTGTATAATCATTTGCGACTGCCACGAAGGCATCACCCATACCTAGGGCACGAGGAGATTGATAGGAATGATGGATAGTTGTACTAACACTTTCTGCTGCAAAGGTCGAGTTTGATAACAAAAAGGTACAAAGGCCCGCCGAGAGGAGAAGACTTCCTCTTTTCAACATAGATTTGCCTCCAAATTACTTAACAAAGATTGTAGACGTAATTTATACTTTGTCTTATGCGAGTTTTTATTCCCCTGATTTTTTTGACCTTGGTCGTGACCTCTCCGTGGGCTCACTCCGCTCCCACACCACGAACGACTCTTGATACTCAGCCCTTGAGTCCAGAGAGTGACCCTTATCTTTCAGATAAAGCGGCCGCTTTGCGCACTCCTGCTCCAACTTGGCAGATGGGCGTTGTTGCTGGTTACTCAGGTGGAAATCAGCTTGAAAATGATGAATGGATGCAAGGTCCAACCTTCGCCATTCGACTCTCGTCATTGAAACTTCATAATTTGCCGGTTTGGGACTTTCACTTCGAAGTGAACAGAGACAATTTAGTCGGAGTCTTTGCCGGACGTCGTTGGTATTGCTGCGAGAATGATCGCTTCAATCCCTACTTGCGCTTAGCTGCGGGAACTTTCTTAGATGCTAGCGATCAACTTGGAAACCTTGTCGAACTCAGTCGTTTCCGCGCCCGTGCTGGAGCTGGGCTTGGCGAAGATTTCTTTTTTGAGATGGGCTTTGGCTATGCCGTTGTTGGCCCGGATCTTTACGCGATTCTGGGATACAACTTTAAATTCTAAATCTTAACTCTTCTGCGTCTCGAGCCATGCAACAAGACGATCAACCTCCTTCAGAAGGTTTTGTTCGTCACGATTGTTTTGCAAAACGAAATCCGCCTCTTGCTCTTTTGCAGCGATAGGAATCTGCGAAGCCATGCGCATTTCAATTTCGTCTTCCGTCCACTGATTACGTCGAAGCAGCCGTTCCTTTTGTTGTCCCTTTGTACAAGAGACCACGATGATGCCATCGAATTGTTCTTGGGCCTTCGTTTCAAACAAAAGCGGAATATCGTAAATCGCCAGTGGCATTCCTAAGTTTTCCAAATTGCGGCGGCGACGGCGTGTTTCCTCGCGAATCAAGGGATGTGTGATGGACTCTAGAATATGAAGCTTGTCCGGATTGCCGAAAACTCTTTGGCCTAATTTGCGACGATCTAAAGAACCATCTTCTAAAAGCAGGTCTTCTCCGAACTCCGTGATGATCGACTTAAGTCCAGGACTTCCCGCTCGCACGACCTCGCGCGCGATTTCATCCGCGTCTATGACAGGAATGTTATGCTTTTGCAGCAAACGGCTGACGGTACTCTTCCCACAAGCTATACCTCCGGTCAGTCCTATCCATTTCATAGACAATTCTCCTTAAGCAACAAATATATTTTACCGATAGTCTTCTCAAAGGGGAACATGATTTCATGTCTCAAGCTGTAGAACAATTCGGAAAGTACATTCTGTTGGAAAAGGTCGCTTCGGGCGGTATGGCCGAGGTGTATCTGTCTAAGTCTACAGGTGCAGTCGGCGTTAATAAATTTGTCGCCATCAAGCGCATCCTCCCCCAATATTCCGATCATCAAGAATTTATCGAGATGTTCAAGGAAGAAGCGAAAATCGCAGTCAACTTGAATCACGGTAACGTTGTCTCAATTTACGACTTCGGTGTCGAAAAGAGCCAGTTCTATCTGGTCATGGAATATGTTGAAGGTCGCAACCTTCGCCAAGTCCTCAATGAACTTAAAAAATCCAATGCTACTTTCACCATCGAACAAATCGTTTATATGATGAAAGAGGTTGCAGCAGGTCTTGACCACGCTCACCGTTGTATTGATGGCACCACAGGCCGCCCTTTGAATATCGTTCACCGTGACATGAGTCCACAAAACATCATGATCAGCTTTGAAGGTGAAGTAAAGCTTATCGACTTCGGTATCGCCAAAGCGGAAACGCAATTGGAAGCTACCAAAGCCGGTACTCTTAAAGGTAAATACGGCTACATGTCTCCGGAACAAGCTGATGGTCAGTCCATCGACCCGCGTACGGATATCTTCTCTATGGGTATCGTGCTTTGGGAGCTTTTGGCCAACGACCGTCTTTTCACTTCCAATAGTGAAGCGGCGATCTTGCGCAAAATCCGTGAGTGCCAAATCCCTTCTATCAGAAAAATCAATCCTTCCGTTCCTCCGGAATTGGAAAGAATTGTTAACAAAGCACTGGCAAAAGACAAAAGTCTCCGTTACCAAACAGCAGCTTCTTTGCACAGAGATTTAAATCGTTTCTTGAATACACAGTACCCGGAGTTTTCTCCGCACGACTTCTCAGTATTCATGAAAAATGCATTCTCTGCAGTATTCTTGGATCAGCGTCGCAAGCTTGTTGAGTTCGCCAAAATTCAATCGTCACAAAGTGATGATAAAACGATGGTCACTCAAACTGACACACGCATTCCGCCGAAAAGCATTCCTGTTCCTCCATCGGCAGTAGCGGCACCTGATCATAGCGAAGATCATTTAGATATCGATACTTCAACAGATATTCGTGTCAGTCTTGATGCGCTCAAAGCCCCTCCCAAGCCGGGCGCACCACGGTCTGAAACGAATATCACCCACACTCAAACACGCACAAGTTCAGGTGGCGGCTCCATCACTCGCAATCCAAACGCCACGACCACTACGGGTGGTATGGGCGGCGGAACGCGCACATCGATTCGTCATGTACCAGCTCCGTCTGTAGACTATACAGCGTGGGCATTGCGTGGTGCGATTGCGTTGGTCGTTGTCATTGGCGGCTGGTGGGGTTACCACAATGTGCTTTCTAAAAAAGGCACACCAAGTGAGCCTCGTGTAAATGCAGGCATCGCACCTCAACCCATTCAGTCTCCACAACCAACGGCATCCGTTGGCGGTGGTCAACAAATGGAAATCGCAACAACAGCTCCGGACTATACTGTTTCAATCTATAGTTCTCCGGATAAAGCCCGCATTGTGATTGACGGTATTGATACCGGTGAGTTCACTCCTCACCGTTTAACAAAGAAGGCTAATACGCCATTCAGTTTGCGTTTGGTTAAAGAAGGATACACAGATCTTGTTACGACTGTGACTCCGACTTACGAAGCGTATTCTTTCACTGGAACTCTACAAATTCTTCCACGCGTTGCTTCTGTGTACATCAACATCGTCAATGGCGGTGTGAATCCAGAATTGCGAATCGCAGGTGTTCCCGTGGCTATCCGTTCTTCGTCTGAGCGCTATTTGATCCAGGCAGAAGTCGGTGTTAAGATTCAAGCATTTAATAAAGTTACAGGTCTCTCGGCGGAAAAAACTGTTTCTATTCCTGCCAATCAAAAACAGACAATTGATCTGTATTTGAAATAAAACCTATAGCGTACATCCAGTGTCATTAAGCTTCGAGGAGTTTTCATCATGACGACGTCACTTACTCTTGGGCATTCTATTTTGAGCATGCCGACTCGTGATTCAAAGCACGTGGCCGTTAAATTCAAAGTTGGAAACTCTTGGACAGAAAAATCTTGGCAAGAATACTTCCAAGACATCGAGCGCGTTGGCGCGGCCCTTCTAAGTCTAGGCATTAAACCCGGCGATCGTATTGCAATCATGGCGAACACTCGTTACGAATGGTCGGTCACTGACTATGCTATCTTCGGCATTAAAGCGATCACAGTTCCCATCTATCAGAACAACACCGCTGAAGACGTTGAATATATTTTGAATAATTGCAAAGCCCGCTTCTTGATTTGCGAGAGCCGCGGTCCTTTGAAGACTTATGAATCTGTAAAAGAAAAATGTTCCTTTGTTGAAAAAGTCATCGTCTTTGAAGACAACTCTCCAAATGCAGAAGTGATCACTTGGGATAAAGTGCAAAGCATGGGCAATGCCTATTTGCGCCAACACCCGAATTGCTACAAAGAGCCTTGCGCTACTTTGAAGCCAAATGACACGGCAACAATCCTGTATACTTCAGGTACGACGGGCCGCCCGAAAGGCGTGGTACTTACTCACCTTCAAGCATTCAGCGAAGTTTCTGAGGCTTTCCCATTTGCTGGAGCTGACACGAACGATGTGTCTTTGAGCTTCTTGCCATATGCTCACATCCTGGGTCGCATTGAGCATTGGGGTCACCTCTACATCGGCTTCACTATGGCCTATGCAGAGAGCCTTGAAAAAGTTCGCGGCAATTTGACAGACATCCGCCCGACAATCTTGGTTTCAGTTCCTCGTATCTTTGAAAAAATCTATGCGGCGATCTGGGCACAAATTCAAACTCAACCTTTGAAAATGAAACTTTTCACTTGGGCCTTGGGTGTTGGTAAAACTGTAGGCGAATACAAAATGAGCGGTCAGATTTTGCCCCTGGATCTTTTGGCAAAATACGAAATCGCTAAAAAATTAGTTTTGAATAAAATCACGGACGCCTTTGGCGGTCGCTTGCGCTTCGCTATCAGCGGTGGTGCGCCGATCTCTAAGGATATCGCGTTGTTCTTCCACTCTGCCGGCATCCTGGTTCTTGAAGGATACGGTTTGACGGAAAGTACGGCTGCTATCACGGTAAACACACCGTTTAACTATCGCTTTGGCAGCGTGGGCCGCCCTATCGGTGAAGTTAAAATCCGCATCGCTGAAGACGGCGAAATCATGGTGAAGAGCGATAAAATCATGCGCGAATACTATGAAAATCCTGAAGCAACGAAAGAAGTTTTCACTGATGGCTGGTTCCACACGGGCGATATCGGTGAGATATTGCCAAGTGGTGACTTGCGCATCACAGATCGCAAAAAAGACCTGATTAAGACTGCCGGCGGTAAATACGTGGCTCCGCAACGACTAGAGAACTTGCTCAAACTTTGCCCGTATATTTCCAATGTGTTGATCCACGGCGATCAAAAGAAATACATTGTGGCTTTGTTGTTCTTGGATCGCCCGACTGTTGAAAATCTTGCTCGTGAAAAGCATGTGAAGTTTGAAGGTTGGAATGACCTCGTGAAAAGCTCCTTCGTACAAGACTTAATGAGACAAGCGATAGCAGATGCGAACTCTCAACTGGCAAGCTATGAGAGCATTAAAAAGTATTATGTTATGCCAAACGAACTCACCATCGAGGCCGGAGAACTGACTCCGAGCTTGAAGGTGAAACGCAAAGTCCTCGACAAGAAATTCACATCACAAATTGAAGAGCTTTATGCATAGGCGAAAAGCCCGGGAAACCGGGCTTTTTTTATTGCGCTGCATACCCAAAAAGTGCCTGGCACTTTAGAGGGAGATTTCGCCGCGCGAGAGTTGGTCGAAACCTTGGAAGCCGTATTTGAGTTGGTCGCTGAATACTGTGGAGCGGCCTTCGCGCAATTCGACTGTTTTACATGGAACTGAGAAAACGACTTTGAAGGCTTTGCACTTCACGGCTGTGTTGCAGCTGATGTGATCGCAGGCAATCGAAGTGTTTTCATAGAAGCTCAAATTCGGTTTTGATTTGAATTCTTCATTTTGAATTGCAGCCAAGCACGCATCGTACTTATCGTGACTGCGATCAGATGGACACATCCAATCGGCGATGGCTTTTGCAAAGTCTTCACGAGACGATTGCAATGTCATTGGCGTCGTTGTCGGTGTCATCATTGTAAAATGCAAAACCGCTTGCGGCAGCATCGATGCACTTGGCGCAAAGCCTTTATAGAAGCCCAATCCTTTTTCAAATCGACCGAAGCTGTCATAGTAATTGTGATTCACGGGTTTCAAACGAACGCAACGTCCGTCACCGCAGCTCAAAGAAGCCTTCGTCAATTGCGTCGTCGTATTTTTCCAATTCAAGTTTGATGGGTAAAGACCTGGATCGTTGTAGTACCAGTTGCCATCAGTCATCAAATTTTGGAAGTTAGAACCGGCGAAAGAACCAAACACCGGGCGGTTCCAAAGTTTTGCCGCTGTCGGCGCCAAGAACCAAGCCGAGTTGCAAGAATGGAAAACTGCGAAGGACTTAGAATCCATGAAGCGACCGATTTTCGCGAAAGCTTCATCGTCGTGGTCCAAGCGCTTGTACTTCGTTTGCAAACGGAAGCCATTGTATGTGTTCGAGTGACCATAGAACTGCAGTGAGCGAGCTTTCACTCCCAAGCTTTCAAGAGTCGCCACCAAGCGATCCCCTGTTAAATGATCGTCATCAGCTTTGCGCGATTGAAGACCCGCTTTTTCAAGCAGACCTGATTCGTAACCAACACTGTCATTCAAAGCAGAAATGATCACACGCTGTCTTTGCGGAAATCTGTCGCGAGAAATTTTCGCGCCCAAGATCGCTGACTGTAAAAATTGAGTGCCTTGATTCACACCAAGACCGGCAACAAAGATGTCAGTAGGAACGCTTGGATTCAGACGAGCTGGCTCCGTCGCCACCAAAAAGGCTGAAGCGTTTTGAGCAGAGACCAAAAGAGCTGCGGACAAGAGTGCAAGCATCCAAGTTTTAAGCATAACAATTTCCCCCGAAATAGAATGGAAAACTGCTATAGCACACAGAGGATGGCATTCAAGAAGGCCGGGAGTTTCGTGTTAACTTGCAATAAATTTGAGGTAGTTTTTACATATAGAAACGGAAGCCCAAAGAAATGTAACCACCCGAGAGATCTAAGACACGATTCTCACTGCCCATTTTCACCGTGTCACCACTCGAAACGTTGCCGTTAAAAGTCTTATAATCCTTGGAGTATTTCAACTTATCGATTTTAAGCTGACGATAACCAAATTCAAAAACATAAGTGGTCGTATCGGAAAGGACTCCCTCGTAACCCAACGTGGCCGCAAGCAAAGTGCCAGTACCTTTAGATTCCAGTGTTGTGTCCACACCCGGGTAAGAAACATTGCCTGCCGCAGTCATGGTGTGCTCATTCTTCAACGTGACATCCGCATAACCTGCCGCCAAAGAAATGAACGAACGATAAGCAGGCGTGCTGTTCAGATTTAAATCCAAAGCGATCTTCGGCACAAAACCAAGAACACTGCTGCTAGCCGTATACTGCGCAACGCCACCGGCATTCTTTCCTGTGATGTTATCAAGTGATTGTGGCTTTAAAATCTCGATACCAAAACGCAAGCCGACCAAGCGACGAGAAAGTAAAAATCCAAACTCCCCAGAGTAATTGTATTTTACTTCGCTGTCGGTGCTCACGCCCGTCGCTTCAAGTTTATAGGCAGAATCCGACAACATACTCGCACCCCCCGTCACGTTAAAGTACGGGGCTACCGAGTCACGATTCATATCAAAGACTCGTGCCTCAGCTGTTGTAGAAAATGCGACTAAAAGAGCAGCCCAGAAAAACTTCACGAACTACTCCGCCATCAAATCCACAACGACTTTACTCGTCGCTTTTTTGCCGGCAACTTGGTAAACGCGAACTTTCGTGTTCTGTTTCAAATCCATCGTCAGATTCAAAGAGCTGTCCACTGGATCCAAAGACATTGCTGTTTTAGTGATGGCAGCGGAACCCTTCATACGCGTAGCCAATGCCACATCATTCAAACGAGAGTTTGGCATTTGCGCGAATGAAATCACCAGACGTTGCGGATTCTTTTTAAGTTCCGCATGGAAGTAACCTGGCCAGCCACGAAGATTTGCTCCTTGCATATCTCCGATATCAAATACCAAACGCTCCACTTTACGCGAACGATCTGCAGTACGACGCAAATCCATCAGAGTAAAACCGGTCCCGGCCAAACCACCGTAGGTCTCGCCTGCACCAGATAGAATTTTTGGTTTTCCAACGACAGCTTTCTTTTGAGGGATGGCGGCACTCACAGGAAGTGCTAAAAGCAACGCCGCTAAGACTCCAACATACTTCATCATCGACTCCTTTCGATTCAGACTCTTTAAGAGTGCCATTGAATGGCTGATCGCTCCAGAAAAACCTGACTTGAAAATTATGGAAATGGATTGCCTTTTGCGGCGCAGGGTGCCCCTTTTGGTCACCCGAAATGGAAAAAATGCTTCTCATCTCGAAATAAACGACTTTTGAGACCGTCTCATAAGGGCACAACTTTTGGATTACACCCCCTTGTTGATAATTTTTTTTAAGGAGTTTTCCATGAAAAAGCTCATGCTTGTGTTCGTGACTTTACTGATGGCTGCCTGTGCCGATTCTGGCGGTGGCAATAACAATGGTGCAACTGCAACTACGCCGTTGGACCAACGTTGCCTCACTTCTAGTACGGCTTGTAACAACGGTGTTTATGGCCGTTACAATGGTTGGATGCCTTATTCATATCCTTATGGTGGTACAAACTACAACTATTCAACTTACTTCAATCAATATGGCGTGTGCGGTTGCCCCGTGGGTTACCAACCCGCTTACAACTCGACAATGGGTTTTGGCTGCTTCAGAACTCCGAATCAAGGTTGGAATGTGGGCTTGAGCTGGGCATTTACATTCTACGGTGGCAACTCCAACGGTTACATCGCGCCTCAGGCTCCGAACACTTTGCCTCAAGTTTCTAATATCCCAAATGCAGGCGGCGGCAATTGTTCACGTCAAGTGGCAACGAGCTGTCTTATGAACCAAGCTAACTCTTGCGGCGCCGGGGCGACGTGCCGCGAAGTGCTTCTTGGCTCAGGACTTGGCGTCTGCGCAACGGGTGGAATCGGTACGACATTCCCGACGTACCCAACTTATCCAACGTATCCCACTTACCCTACTTATCCTACGTACCCGGTTTACCCAGGTAACGTTGGTGTAGGAGTAGGCGTTGGTATCGGTATCGGCGTAGGTATCGGTGTTGGCGGTGGCTGGGGCTGGTACTAGTTTAAATAAGAGGAACGCGGCGGTCCTCACCGGTTTTTACCGGAATTATATGCCGCAACATCATGGGCCCTTGAGTTAACCAACTCAAGGGCCCTTTCTATTTGAGTTCACGCTCCTTTTTCCCTCAAGAACTGTCATTTAATCCCTCAAGTGCCGAGCCTAAAATCCCTGCGGTTTTCCCTTTATTTCCAAGGCTTTCCGGGCGATAAAAAAGGCGTCTATACACAACGAAATGGGGGCAATACTTATGACTTCTAACAATCCTCTTTTGATGCCTTTTACCGCAAAAGATCAGGCCGTTCCTTTTGATAAAATCAAAGTCGAACATTATCTGCCAGCTTTGCAAGAAGCGGTGAAAATGGCGAAAGCCAATATCGAAAAAATCAAAGCCAATACGGCAACACCGGATTTCGAAAATACGATCTTCGCGTTGGAGCAAGCGGCTGAAACAGCGGGCGTGGTCGCAGGCATTTATGGCAACTTGGAATCAGCTCATTCTGATGAAACTTTCCAAGCTCTTGCGAAAGATATCTATCCAACTTTGACAGCGATGGAGTCTGACATCTCTTTGGATGCAGAAATCTTCAAACGCGTAAAACACGTTTACGACAATCGCGCTTCAATGAACTTGAATGCGGAACAACTTCGCTTGTTGGAAAAAACATACCTTGGCTTCGTTCGTAACGGCGCTTTGTTGTCAGCAGCTGACAAAGAAACTCTTCGTCAAATTGACCAAGAGATGTCTGTCTTGGGACCGAAATATTCAGAGAACGTTTTGAAAGCGACAAATGCTTTTGAAATGGTTTTGGAAAATCACGAAGACGTAGCGGGCATTCCTGAAGGTATCCTTGAAGGTGCGGCAGCCGCTGCTGCAGCTAAAGGTAAAAAAGGCTGGTTGTTCAACTTGCAAATCCCTTCTTACCTTCCGTTCATGACTTACGCGAACAACAGAGCTTTGCGTGAGAAAATGTCTCGCGCCTACGCTTCTCGCGCTTTCGGTGGCGAATTCGACAACCAAGAGATCGTAAAAAAAATCGTTACACTTCGTGCAAAACGCGCGAACCTTTTGGGTTTCAAAACTCACGCGGAATTCGTCTTGGCCGAGCGCATGGCGAAAGACCCGGCAACTGTTGGTACCTTCTTGCAAAAACTATTGAAGGCTTCTAAGGCTGCGGGTCAACGTGACGTTTCTGAAGTTCAAGCTTTTGCGGCTCAGTTGGACGGCATCCCTGAAATCAAACCTTGGGACTTCGGCTACTACTCGGAGAAATTGAAAGAAGAAAAATACGCTTTCAATGAAGAAGATCTTCGTCCGTACTTCAAACTTGAAAACGTTGTGGAAGGTGTGTTCAAGCACGCCAAACAGCTTTACGGTTTGACGTTCAAAGAAAACAAAGACATCCCAGTCTATCACCCAGAAGTAAAAGCTTACGAGATCTTCGACGAAGCTGGTAAGTACATGGGCTTGTTCTACACAGACTTCTTCCCACGCGAGACCAAAAAAGGTGGCGCATGGATGACTCAATTCCGCGCGCAAGGTTTGTTCGGCAAAGAGTTGAAACGCCCGCACGTGAGCATCGTATGTAACTTCACGAAGCCAACGCCGACAAAACCGTCGCTTTTGACTTACGACGAAGTTCGCACTTTATTCCATGAGTTCGGTCACGCTTTGCACGGCATGCTTTCAGACGTTACTTACCAAACTTTGTCTGGTACGAGCGTTTACTGGGACTTCGTAGAGCTTCCATCTCAAATCATGGAAAACTGGGCTGGTGAAAAAGAAGGTTTGGATTTGTTTGCTCGTCACTACGAAACAAACGAACCCATGCCAGTGGAGTTGATCAACAAGCTGAAAGCTTCTCAACAATTCCAAGCAGGCTACGCTTCTTGCCGCCAATTGCAATTCGGTATGATGGATATGGCTTGGCATACGGCCGATCCTTCTTTGATCAAAGACGTAGACGCTTTCGAAGAAATGGCGACAGCGGAAACTCGCTTGTTCCCGAAAGTTGAAGGCACGAACTCTTCTTGCAGCTTCAGCCACATCTTTGCCGGCGGTTACTCTGCAGGTTATTACTCTTACAAATGGGCTGAAGTTTTGGATGCAGATGCATTTGAATACTTCAAAGAAGAAGGTTTGTTCAGTCCTGAAGTGGCACGTAAGTTTAAGGAATTCATCTTGAGCAAAGGTGGCACTGAGCATCCGATGGATCTTTACAAAAAGTTCCGCGGTCGCGAACCAGATCCAAATGCACTTCTTCGTCGTGACGGTTTGATCTAGATGAAGAAAGCGCCAAGTCAGAAGACTGCTCAGCAGGAAACGAATCATCTGGAACTTCCAGAGAAAAGTAAGATCGCCTTGGTCTACCGTCTTGAGACGGCCCAAGCGGTCGCGCTTGCTAAGAAGGTTGCGACTTTCTTAAAAGAAAAAGGTCATGACGTCTTCACAGCTCCGGATCAAAAGCTGGTTCCGAGCACGAAGCTTGCGAAAACTAAAAAGCAACTTGATGATCTTTCTTTGGTGATCGTTCTTGGTGGTGACGGAACTTATCTTCGTGCTGTCAGAATCTTAGAAGGCCGTGGAACTCCGATCTTAGGTTTCAATATGGGCTCTTTGGGATTTTTAACAGCACACAATGCTGAGACAGCCTTCGACGTTATCGAAGCCGCTCTGAACGGCAAGATGGAGCTTCGTCCCCGCTCAATGATTCATGCAAAAATTCAACGCAAAGGTAAAACCCGCGCTGAATTCCATGCGCTGAACGACGTCGTGATTGAAAGAGGTTCCATGAGCCAATTGATCAACACGGCGATTTACGCGGATAAATATTTAGTAAGTGAAGTAAAAGCTGACGGTTTCATCGTGGCAAGCCCCTCGGGTTCAACGGCGTACAATTTGGCAGCCGGGGGTCCGATCTTGCACCCGATGGCGCAAGTCTTGGTGGTGACACCAGTGGCTCCGCACAGTTTGACTTCACGTCCTTTGATTTTCCCGGATAACAGTCTTTTGTCGTTTAAACTTAACGGCAAATCTCAAAAGGCACATTTCATTGTCGATGGCCAAAAGCTTGCTGAGATCACTGCAGAAGATGAAGTGGTGCTCACACGTTCTTGCTACGATCACTGGATTGTTCGCCAACCGGATCACAATTACTTCCACCTTCTTCGTGAAAAACTCAAATTCGGAGACCGGAGCTAGTTTATGTTACTCGAACTGAAAGTTTCTAATTTCGCAATCATCGAAAACTTGCACATCACATTCAAAGACGGATTGAACATCCTGTCTGGTGAAACAGGTGCTGGTAAATCCGTACTCCTTAAGAGCTTGTCCCTCTTGATGGGCGGTAAAGGCTCTTCTGATACGATTCGTACGGGTTCGTCTCAAGCGACGATCGAAGGTTCCTTTGATATCAGCAAGCGTCCTGACATTCAGAACGCTTTAAGAGACATGGGCATTGAGATCGACCAAGATACTTTGATCGTTCGCCGAGTTTTGAGCTCTGGTGATAAATCAAAGGTTTACTTGAACGGCTCTTTGAATACTTTGAACAGCTTGCGTGACATCGTGGCTCCTTTGGTGGAACTAGCGGGCCACTCAGCTCCCCTAATTGAAATGACAGGTCAGCATGAGAACCGCAACTTGATGTCGAAGTCTTATCACATGGATTTGCTCGACCAATACGCGGGCACTTGGGATAAGCGTCTTCTTTTCACAGAGAAATACAATCGCTATCACGGGATCTTTGAAGAGATCAAAAAACTTGAATCTGACGCCAAACAAAAAGCGCAACGTCTTGATTTCTTGATCTACCAACGCGACGAAATCGCGAACTTGGATTTATCTCCAGGTGAAGACATGGAACTTGAAGTGGAAGTGAAGAAGCTTAAAAACTCTTCGCGCATTGGTGGCTTTGTCGACCAAGCTGAAGAAGCTCTTTACACAGACGACGATTCTGCGATCAGCCGTTTGAATGCGGTTTTGAAACGCGGAATGGAAATTTCGGGTGTAGACCCGCAAATCGCTTCCAAGCTTGAAAATTTGGAACAAGCCAAAGCTTTGATTGATGAAACGGTTTACGAGCTTCGCCAGTACGCGAATAAGATCGACGCCGATCCACAGCGCCTGGAAGAGGCTGAAAGCCGCTTGAGCGATCTTCGTAAGTTGCAAAAGAAATACGGCAACTCTGTCGATGAGATCTTGAAAGCTTTAATGGAGATGGAAATTGAAATCTCTAACTTGCAAAACTCTGACGTGAAAATCGAGTCGTTGAAGAAAGAAGCTGCGGTTCTTTTGAAAGAACTTGAAG
>JAGIAF010000470.1 GCA_017745015.1 Bdellovibrio sp.
ACAATAATCTTACCGACAGATTGCTCATTAAAATGATCTGCAAGAATAACTAAGTCATCACGAAGGTCATCAAAACTGACACGCTTCCAATCGCCATCAGATTCGCCACATCCATATTTATCGTAAACAACGGAACTCCAGCCTAAATCGCCGAGCCAAACACAGATATCTTCTATTGATTCCTCATCTACAGAACGAACCTCACCACTGCCAGTGCCCAAGATAACAACTCCATGGGATTTGTTTCGAGATTCAAAAAGCTTAGTCCATAACTGACGACCTTTAGGGCCTATCATTTGATATGTAGTCTTCATGTCTTTAATTTTTGCACGGGCATGCCGAGAGTCAATTTGATTAAAACGAAATCCTTTTAAGCTGCCTGGCGTTCGCTGGATCGCTGACTTATGGATCGAACCCATGGAGCCTCTGATCAGGAATGTGGGCGTTTAGGTCGGGATGGTTTTTTACCATTTCGATGGGGTTTTAAGGCAAGCCTTGGTTTTCGACGCCGTGTTGCCCAGAAGCCGCTAAAATCAATATAGCGGACTTTCATGACCGTCGGTAGCCACCTCTATATAAAGTCGGCGTAAAGCCGCCCTGACGGCAGCTCCTAGAGATTCCCTTCTTGACCGACTCTTCGGGCCTTGATCTGATTCAAACATGGAAAAGCATATTTCAACTCCTGAAATAATATTTGAAAGTGGATGGCTTCTTGACTCTTCACTAGAGGAATTATCCAAAGAAAGCTTAAACCAAGCGGCCGTCGACGAGGTCGCAAATAGGACTTCTGAGTTTCAGGACGCTTGGGATCAGCTTGGGAAGCCATTAATAGAATCCGCTTTACGCGAAACGGGTCTTTCTTTTAAAGAAAGAGACATCAAAGGTGTTTTGATTTGCGGCCCGATTGCTTCTCAAAGTCATCCGTTGATCATCAACGTTAAATATTTCCTGAAATCTCTTGAAGAGAAACCTCAATCCATGACGGAATTTGTTGATGTGGTCTTCCACGAACTATTGCATGTTCTTCTTCAAGATAATGTTCGCACTTTTCCGACCCCAACAGCGCAGGAATTTATTGCTGATGAGTTCGATGTTATAGCTCATCTACATTTAATGGCGATTCAAAAATATTCACACGAAAAAATTGGAAACGCTACCGAGCGACTAGGGCAATGGTATCAGCGGATCGGACGTGATTATCAGCGGTCTTGGGAACTTGTTTCGGACGAGGCCATATTCTCAAAACTCATGAAGGAAATCGGCACTGAGTTTGGCAGAGTTCAACACTGATTAAAACCACTTGTTTCCAATCCAAAGCCTGTCCCGCAAGACAGGCTTTTTTATTTCCCCACCCTCAATATGGCAACCCCTGTGGCCTGCGGCCACGTAACCCGGGCTCGGGGAGGTTGGCGAAGGATCAATAAGACTGAGGATTCCTGTAAAAGGTATGACTTAAAACTATTAGATTTAAATCGTAGATGAACTGAGCGAAGAGCGCTTGAAGCGCGCAGATATCCAAGAAGCGACGAACGTACTTTTGGATCTCATCCAGTTGGAAGAAGGCAAGCAATTGCCGGTTCCAAAACAGGCTAATGCGAAATAGTTTTCTAGCCAGTTAGTTGTTGTTGAAAGCCCGGGCAAAACCCGGGCTTTTTTTATTGGCGATACTTAAACTTCTAGATGTTCTCATCGCCCTGTTCAATACGCTACGCTGTCTTCGCATGTCCCGATAGT
>JAGIAF010000471.1 GCA_017745015.1 Bdellovibrio sp.
TTATGCGATGGCCAATGCTCTTCTGGTAATTCTTAGCTTCGCATTTATCGTGACGAATACGTCGCTTGGAACATTCAAGACTTTCTTACTTATCTACTTGAGTTTTGGAATACTGCTCGCTCTGATAGGCCTTGGGAGATCAGGGTCTAACTTCAATTACTTTATTCCCGTTGCCGTTCCGTTGGCTATGATGAGTCTTCTCACTCTGAAAGAACTTCTTCAGCAGTTCCGCTTCTGCAATGTCGTCATTATGTGCGCGCTGTTCATTTTGTTTGCGCAAAGCTATCTAGAGGTTAATTCAACGGTCGCCTATTCGTATCGTTTTTTGAACCATCGTATTTGGCCACCCACTCACTCCGATGCGCAAGCCTCTCTCCACCAAACTCGAGTGCAACTGAAAGCACTCAAAACCAAATCCGTTTTCTGTGACGAGCCGGGAACCTGTACTCTGCTTGGCTTTAAGCCAACTTATTTTTACTTTGAACAGAATTCGCAGGACGTCGCAAAAGCTCGGCTTGAGGACTATGATACTTATTTGCTTAGTGATATCCCCAGTCGTGATTTGACCTGGACGAAAGTGAAATTACCTAGTTCCCTAGTTCAAATTCTTGAGGAACAATATCAACTCACAGCTCTTACACCGCTAGGAGTTGTCTACACCAAGAAGCCAGCTCAGTAAGTTCCACATTTGCTATTTTGGACTGCGATATTGGCTTCATAGATACAATTAGGACGAAAGCCAAACCATCCTGGATTTTCAATCCAGCCAGCTTCTTGAAGCTCACTCTTTAAATGATAGACGTTAAATGGAACATTCGGCACGGGAAGCTTCACGGCCACCAGACGCGAAATCTTCGCCCAATCCTGCAATTCACCTTGTGGACTGCAAATTTTTGCAGACAAATCCGCCATCAGGGCCTGACAACTCTGCGCTGCGGTCTTTATTTGATAAACACGGCCACCAAAGATCGCCATCGCAATCAAAAATCCAAAACCGACAGTAAGATAAGTGGCACGCCGAGTGTTCATTTCGATTAATTGTTGCTTTTGCGATTTTGATAGTCACTAAATAAACCTATGGGCAAAAAGAATTTATTACTCCTTGGCGGAAGCGGCTTGATTGGTTCAGCTCTTCGCAAACTTCTAAATCAAAGCACCGAGTGGAATGTAATAGCGCCCACTCGTCAAGATCTTGATTTACGTGAAGCTCAGGCCGTAGCTAAATTCTTTGATACACTTCGATCAGAAGTCGTCATCAACGCTGCAGGAAAAAGTGGTGGAGTTCTGGCGAACAAGAACTATCCCGCGGACTTCATTCTTGAAAACAATCAAATACAGATGAACATCTTGCACTCTGCTCTTCGAAGCAAAGTCGCAAAGCTCATTCAATTCATCCCCGCCTGTATTTATCCAACGACGGCCACATTACCTTACCGCGAAGCCTCCATTCTGACGGGGCCTCTTGAAGAATCGAGTCAGTACTTTGCCATTGCGAAGATCAACGCCTTAATGATGGCCCAAGCATTTAATCGTCAGCACGGGACGCAGTTTATCTCTCTGATTCCGAGCAATGTGTATGGCCCCATGACAAAGACTGCCTCTGAGAACTCCCATGTCGTTCCCTCTTTGTTACACAAGATGAAATCCGCCAAGGCAACAAATACTCCTCATGTCGAAGTCTGGGGCAACGGAAGCAATCTACGAGACTACTTGCACACTCTAGATC
>JAGIAF010000472.1 GCA_017745015.1 Bdellovibrio sp.
AACGACAAGATAAGACCGTGGATCGTACCCAAAAGACCCATCAACGTTGCAACGTTGGCAAGCATTGAAAGGTAGTGAAGGCGTTTCGTGTACAAAGGAACGTTCTCTGACATTGCGATATCATGAGCTTGGAAAATCGTGTCGTCATCACGGTCTGCTTTTTCCAAAATCGTTTTGAAAGCTGCTGCCAATGGTTTTTTCTCAAGTTGTGCGCAAAGAAGTAATGCTTCGTCGAGTTTTTTTGCCAATACAAGTGTTTGAACTTTACCCATGAACTCATCTGCATTCATGCCGTACTCTTTATAGAGCATTTTTGCACGTTCTGCGACAAGAACCAAAGAACCGATACCTGTAAGAAGAATCAACCATCCCACGACGCCTGATTCATTCATGAATTTAATAAATGCCATCTGTTTCCTCCTTGGCACCGCCACCGCGAGACCATTTTGTTAATTGAATTGAACCGACCTCAGGCACCTGGAGGAAACGAACAGCATAGTGCAGACCGGATTTTACATTGAGTCTTTGTTTTGAATAGTTCTTACGAACGATCTCACAAAGAACGTTAAAAGGTTGGGGATTCATATCAGAAGCTCTGAAATGAAGCATGATTTTTTGACCGATGAAAAGCAAAGGGTCGTTCAAAAGAACCAAGGCTCCGTTTTCACTCACTGACAAAGTCTGACCATCAAAGAAAGCTTGGTCATTGTGAGCATAAACTGGAACGACAACGTCTTTGCGTGGAAACTTACGCTCGGTAAAAGCGCCGGCCAAGTGGTCTTTAGTTTCAATAAGACGGCACAAGCGGTCTTTTGAAAACTCCTGAAGTTCCCCCACTAGCGTCCAAGTTTCAAGATGCGGAGCCCAGACATAGTTGTAGTCTTGAAGCTCGCCGGTTTGGATCATCTTGATCAGGGCTTTATATTCGTAGGGACCATATTTCATTTCCCCACGAAGAATGTGCCACTGATCAAGATTCGTAGCTGTTTGTTGTACCCCACCCATACAAGTCCTCTTAGATTTTGATCGTCTTCGGATCGAAGTTGATCTTAATTGTTGCGTTAGCACCAGGTACTGCGCTGCCGTGGAACGTGATTGTCAAGTTGCTTGAATCGTATGTCCAACCGTTGCTTGCATCTTCTGGTACTACGGAACCATTCACAGTTACTACGATAGTTTCTGGAATTGGCTCGCGAGTCAGTTTGAATACACTTGAAAGAGTCACGATGCTGTCCGAGATGAGTGTCAATGTATTACCGAAGTCAGAGCACAACGAACCTTGCACACCTTTAGTGAGTGAAGTTAATTGCGCATAGCGCGTAGCAATTTTGCGACCTGTGAAGGACGTATTCAACTGATCCAAGCAAGTTTGATCTTGGATAGAAATATTACTCACAGAGTAGTTTCTTCCGTTGGCTGTACCACCAGTGTAGGTATCAAGGAAGTTTACATAGCTTTGAACTGTGTAAAGTTTCGAGTTGCTGTAACTTTCGTTGAACTGATCAGTTGAGCTTGAGAAGTCTTCTTCGTCACTCACAATGATGATTGCAAGGAAGGCATCGGGACGACGGAAGTTTTTGCTGATGTTAAATGAGTCACCCAATGTTTGCTTGAAGCTTTCAAATGCGCGTTCGTCACCATTGCCGTTAGTACCAACTTTGATATTAGTTTGGAAAACAGAACTCAAATTTGGCGTGTTTTTATCCATTACATAAACGCCAGAG
>JAGIAF010000473.1 GCA_017745015.1 Bdellovibrio sp.
GAACTCACTTGGTGCTGTGATTTTTCTCAAGTCAAAGCCACGAACATTGATACCTTTATTAGAGTACAAAATATTAGCGCAGAACTCAGTGAACTTCGTGAAATCACCGATACGGTCGCCAAGATTGCGGTACAGTTTGTGTTCTTTGATAAACGTTTCAACTGAAAGCGGAAGATATTTTTCTACCGGCTTACCAGTGCGGAGCCATTTTCTAACTTCGCTAGAAGAGATTTCGATATCACGCAGAGTGATGAACTGAATATTACGACCTGTCGTCAACTCAATGAAGTTGAAGTCGAAGTCCGCAACTAGCGGCTTCAAGTAACCAGGCATCTCTTCCAAAGATTCAGGCATATCGTAACCAGGACGAGTGGTAACAACCAAGTTCGTCTCTGACAAAATCTTAGAATAGTCTTTCCATTGGCTAAGTTCTTCGAACTTATCTGCACCAACGATCAAGTACAAATCAGAAGCTTCATAAGTCTTACGAAGGTTCATCACTGTATCGATCGTGTAGCTCATGCCACCGCGTTGCAACTCTTGGTCGTCAACGTAATACATGTCGCCATATTGATTGAAAGCGAGCTTCGTCAATTCAAGGCGTTGCGCTGCTGTTGGACCCTCAACTGGCGTTTTAAGAGGATTTTGTGCTGCTGGAACCACATGGATTTTGCCCAAACCCATTTTTTTCGCCACTGTTTGAATGGCATTGATGTGACCCATGTGAGGAGGATTGAAGCTGCCGCCGAAAATACCAATTTTCATTATTCTTTATCCTTCAAAATCTGACGACCCAACTCCGTTACGAGCTCAGTGATGTTCTTACCAGTTACGGCAGAAATCGCCAACGGCTCAGAGCCAGTCGCTTTTTTGAATTTTGTTTTGAGTTTATCTAGTTGATCGATGTTGAGAGTATCAATTTTGTTGAGCACGACAAATTGCGGGCGCGTAGAAAGCGGGAAGAATCCCTCTTTACCCTGATTGCTCTCATCATACATTTTTAGTTCATAGTTGATGTCTTCAAAGTCTTGAAGTGGATCACGACCGGAAACACCTGACACATCCACCAAGTGAATGAATACGCGTGTACGTTCAACGTGCTTCAAGAATTGAATACCAAGACCCACACCTTCGTGTGCGCCTTTAACCAAACCCGGAATATCCGCAACTACGAATGAACTGTAGTCACCCGCCTTCACCACACCGAGATTTGGTGTAAGTGTTGTAAACGGATAGTCTGCGATTTTTGGTTTTGCTGCTGAAATACGAGAAATCAAAGTCGACTTACCCGCGTTCGGGAATCCAATGATACCCACGTCCGCGATAAGTTTAAGTTCCAACTTCACTTCGACTTCTTGTCCTTCTTCGCCAGGTTGTGCGTAAGCAGGAGCTTGGTTCACAGACGTTTTAAAGAACTCATTGCCTTTACCGCCGCGACCACCACGAAGCATAACGTATTCGTTGATGCCCGTCATATCGACGATGATTTCGCCTTCGAGGTTACGGAATACAGTTCCTTCTGGAACCGTTAAAACCATATCGTCGCCATCAGCTCCGGCTTTTTGACGGCCAAAACCCATCTCACCATTTTGAGCTGCGTATCTTTTGTTTTGTCGGAAATCGACAAGAGAGTTGATATGCAAAGAGGTGCGAACGATTAGATCGCCACCTTTACCGCCGTCACCGCCATCTGGGCCGCCACGAGGCATGCC
>JAGIAF010000474.1 GCA_017745015.1 Bdellovibrio sp.
ATAGACTATTACGACAAGCTGCTTAGAGGGGGACTCCTAAAACTAAAAACCCACAATTCGCTAGAGTTGTGGGTAATAGTAAGGGGGCCGCGCTCTTGGTTTTTTAAGAGGGGAATTCTTTTAATTAGAAGCAGAAGTTTTGGGCCATAGCTTGGAACTGAGAAGTCGAGTAGCCCGCGCTTTTGTATGAAGCAAAGGGGTGGATTGCTTGCAAAGCGGCTGCGCGAGCTGTGCCATCTGTTTCAGTGGCATAGGCAGTTGGGTTTGCTGGGAAAAGTGGGAGCAAAGAATCAAGTTGAGTCAAAACTTTGTTAGTCGTTGAATCGTAGCTTGCGATCTTAAGAGCATCGTATTGGCCAGAAGCATCGTTCAAGTTTACAAGCAAAGTGACTCGGTTGAAGAATGAAGTTGGATCAGAGTAACCCATGCTCAAAGCTGTTGCAGAGATATCTGACCAATTAAGAGTCGTTTTCCAACCAGTGATATATTTAGAAGTTTGTGTGTCCCACAAAGCAAAGTTCAAACGGGTGCTATCCAGGTAAGTCGATGAAGACGTCGCAAACCATTTGAACATAGAGATGTAGTTTGAACCAGAAGAGAAGCCAGAAGGAAGAGTCGTCAATTTTACCCATACGTATTCAAAACGGTACGTGTTAGAGGAATCAACGAAGCCTTTTTGTTTTGCTGCAAGACCTGATACTGAACCGTAGTTACAAACGGCAACAGCTCTTGACGAATCAGTAGAGGAAGATGATTCACGGCTTGCAAGATCAGTTGATTCAGCTTGAGATGAACCGCAAGCAGTCATCATTGAAGCTAGAACCATTACCAAAAGTGTCGTCATGATTTTCTGATTCGAAGATTTCATATGGCCCCCTGATGCTTTAATACTAGAGCAATGGAGGTGCCATATTTCACTCTGAAACGGCAGGGATTTATCCGCGAAATCAAACACTTAGAGCCTTGTTTTTTACGAATAGTTAGCTTCTCAATGTAGTACGTCGAAGGTGACGAAACAGGGCTGACACTTTTGGTGTTGGTATTTTTGCAGCGATGGAAAATAAAAAAAAGGCTGACCACCACGGCCAGCCTTTAAGGGAAATTCGTTTTTAAAAACTAAAAACAAATTTAAAAAACTTTAGAATTATGGATTTAAAAGGCTGCAACCGTATTGTGCCGTGTAGGATCCCTCTGGCAAGCTGGAAGCAAAGCTCACAGTTGTACCACTGATTGAGAATCCTGAAGAGATACTTTCGCCACGGTCATTTGTAAGAGCGAAATCAACTTTGCCATCGCCGTCAATGTCAACAGGTTGACAGTTCAGGTTGATCGATTTCACCAGAGCCGCAGTTTTTGTGCCAATTGAAGACAAGATCGAAGTGTAATCTGTTGCGCAAACTGAACCGATCACGCCACCTGTTAAGTTTGCCATCGCTTCATAGATCGAAGCGACTGCTGCCGTGGTACAAGCTTTATCAGCAGTTGCACGGATGATGGAGTCAAAGATGAATACTTTTTCGTTGCCGAATCTGTCGTGAACAAGGTTCACAAGATTTTGCGGCACGCTTTTGTCGGCGTCGCGAGAGCATTTACCATTCGAGCATTCGTCCTCATCTGAGATCGCAATAACTACTAGTTTTGCGGAATCACGGAAGAAGTCCTGATTTGCCGGAGTTGTTGAAATGCGTTCTACGGCTCTGTATGAAGC
>JAGIAF010000475.1 GCA_017745015.1 Bdellovibrio sp.
CACACCACCCAAAGTTTCGATACCAAGTGAAAGCGGAGTTACGTCAAGCAACAAGACGTCTTTCACATCACCCGCAAGGACACCACCTTGAACTGCTGCACCGACTGCAACAACTTCGTCTGGGTTCACTGTGCGGTTTGGCTCTTTACCGAAGAAGTCTTTAACTGCTTTTTGGATGGAAGGGATACGAGTCGAACCACCCACCAATACAACTTCATCGATCTCAGAAGCTTTCAAGCCAGCGTCAGCCAAAGCTTTGCGGCAAGGCTCCATAGAGCGTTTAACTAGATCTTCAGTCATTTGATCAAACTTCGCGCGAGAAAGGCGAGTTTGCAAATGCTTAGGACCTGTTTGGTCTGCCGTGATGAACGGCAAATTGATTTCAGTCTCTTGAGCAGATGAAAGCTCGATTTTTGCTTTCTCAGCCGCTTCTTTCAAACGTTGAAGCGCCATTTTATCGTTTTTCAAATCGATACCTTGGTCTTTTTTGAACTCAGTGATCAACCATTCCAAGATGATCGTATCGAAGTTATCACCACCCAAGTGAGTGTCACCGTTCGTTGAACGAACTTCGACAACACCGTCACCAACTTCAAGGATGGAGATATCGAATGTACCACCACCGAAGTCGAAGATAGCGATCTTCTCTTCTTTTTTCTTATCCATGCCGTATGCCAATGCTGCCGCTGTCGGCTCATTGATGATACGTTTTACGTCAAGACCCGCGATACGACCCGCGTCTTTAGTAGCTTGGCGTTGAGCATCGTTGAAGTAAGCTGGAACAGTGACTACTGCTTCAGTTACCGGCTCGCCCAAGTAGTCTTCCGCAACTTTTTTAAGTTTCGCAAGAACCGCAGCACCGATCTCTTCTGGAGATACGTTTTTGCCTTGAACCTTGAAAGCACAGTCGTTGCCTTTAGCAACTACAGTGTAAGGAACAAGTTTGATCTCTTCTTGAACTTCTTCAAAACGACGACCGATGAAACGTTTTGCAGAGTAGATTGTGTTCTCTGGATTCGTTACCGCTTGACGTTTAGCAATTTGTCCAACAAGACGGTCACCGTCTTTTGTGTATGCAACAACTGAGGGAGTTGTACGTGCGCCTTCTTCGTTCACTAGAACTTTCGGCTCTCCGCCTTCCATAATCGCGACGCATGAGTTTGTCGTCCCTAAGTCGATACCAATGATTTTACCCATGTTTGATTCTCCTAATTTCCGACTCCGTTAACACCGGAGTACCCGTGATTTTTAACCTTATATAGCCAAAGTAAATGTGGGTCCCTTAGAGGGTACGTCAAGGTGAGGACCTCATTTTTATTGGATTCTTTTATGACACTTTTTTAATTAAGAATATCAATATCTTACAGACCTTTAACTCGTGTTGGCGAGCACTTTGGGTAATTATGTGTCTCGCTCCTCTCTTAAACAAGAAACGAGTCCCTCAGGCCCTGGTGAAACCCTTCATTCCCAGGGCCTTATTTTTTGCTTAATCACTCAGCATTGCCGCAATACATCAACTTGCAGATACTCTTCATTCGCCTGGGACTCTTAGACTTTGAGACATGAAAAAACTTATTTTGCCTTTTGTGATTTTACCGTCCTTGGCCACACAGGCCGCCGTTATGAATTGTGATTACAGTTTTTTCGGAGCCCCTGTGGGGTCGGTGAAGTTG
>JAGIAF010000476.1 GCA_017745015.1 Bdellovibrio sp.
GTATTACGGGTATCGTTGGACCAAATGGTTGCGGTAAATCCAATATCGTAGATGCCTTAATGTGGGTCATGGGTGACCAGTCCGCGAAAGATCTTCGTGCGTCGCAAATGACGGACGTTATCTTCGGTGGTGCTGAAGGTTACGCACCACTGGGTATGTGTGAAGTGTCCCTGACGCTTGAAAACGACGGCGGCGCTTTCCCAGCTAAATACATCAAACACTCTGAAATCATGGTGACTCGTCGTCTTCACAGAAACGGTGAGGGTGAGTACTTCATCAATAAAGAACCTGCTCGTTTGAAGGACTTGCAAGAGATCTTTATGGATACGGGTGCCGGTTCAAAAGGTTTCTCTATCATCGCTCAAGGTATGATCGGTAAGATCATCACTTCGAAACCTGAAGACCGCCGTATGCTTATCGAAGAAGCTGCGGGTATCACTAAGTTCAAAGCGCGTAAAAAAGAATCTCAACGTAAGCTTGTGCAAACGGATCAAAACTTGCTTCGTTTGCAAGACATCGTGGGCGAGTTGAAACGCCAAATCGATTCTTTGCAAAGACAAGCGCAACGTGCTGAACGTTATCGCAACATTAAAAACCAAATCGAAGATTTGGATCTATGGTTGTCTTCAGCTCAATATATTGAGCTCGCTCGCGCGGCTGCTGAAGCTCAAGCGATCTTCAATGAAGCACAAAGCATGGAAATCGAAGGCGATGCGAACCTTTCGACTCTTCAAGGCCAATTGGAAGTTTTGAAACTTCAAATCCTTGAAAAAGAGAAAGCAGTTGAAGAGCACCAAACGGTTTACTTCGACAAGCAAAGCACTGTTCAAAAGAAAGAGATGGAGATCCAAGAGCTTCGTTTCGAAATCGAACAGGCTCGCCGTAACGAGCAAATGACGGGTACGATCTTGCAAGAACAGCAAGCTCGCCAAGAATTGCTTGCTCGTGACAAAGCGACTTTGGAAGAACAAGTCGCTGAGTTGAAAGAAGAAGCTGAAACTTTGACAGCGTCTTTCACAGAGAAAAACGACATCTTCCAAAACTTCAACTCTCGTATCGGCACTGTTGACGAAGATTTGACGACGAAACGCCGCGAACTATTCGCTGTGGGTCAGTCTGAGTCTTCTTTGGATGCTCGTGTAAACTCTTTGGCCGCGCAAATTACGGATCTTTCTGACCGTCAAGACAACGAACAACAAGTTTTGAACGAACTTCGTGAAAAACAAGTCGAGTTCGAAGCGCGCCGTAAAAAAGTATCTAACGAACTAGATAAAGAACGCCAAATGCAATTGGATTTGGCAAGCGACGTAGACTCTTTCGAAGCCAATAAAAAAATCCTTACGGATTCAGCGGCGGAGAAAAAGTTGGAAGTTGAATCATTCAAAGACTCTTTGAATGAAGTCGCTTCTCGCTTGTACGGTCTTGAAAACTTGCAAAACAACTTCGAGGGCTTCCAAGAAGGTGTGAAGCAAGTGATGTTGTGGCAAAAAACTCGCACTCAAGAGTTGATGGCAGACGGTTCTGTTGTGACTCACTTCCAGCCGGTTTCTGAGGTTGTTGAAGTTCCAGCTGAGTACGAAGTGGCAATGGAAGCGGCATTGGGTTCACGCCTGCAAATGCTTCTTTCTTCTGACGCGAACATCGCGGTAGACGCCGTATCTCACCTT
>JAGIAF010000477.1:0-1436 GCA_017745015.1 Bdellovibrio sp.
GAACGGATGATTCCTCAGACTGGACGGAAAACCAGTGCGGAAATATCAAGAATTCGGGAGAACCGCGGGAGTCAGGCAGCGCGAATGGTTTAGATCGGGCGGGGGAATCGCAGGAATTGGGAGGGGGCTAGGGGAATGAGGGATGAGGTGCGGTAGGCGACCATGCCACAGCGCAGCCGTCACAAGCGTGATTGCTAGCACTCTGGAGCGGTTTGAAGTTCAACCCTGTATCTTCCTTGAGCAGCTCGAGCGCCAACTGCCTGCCAAGCCTTCATAGCCTTTCCATCGGAACACTAAGTCACTTTGAAGGTGGACGGCCATTTAGAGTACCGAGCCTCGCCCCAGAGATTCGGAAAATCCGGAAACTGCTCAAACTCCTTGTCTACACGGCGCGCGTAGTCATTAATCGAGTGTGCAACGAACACCTCACCAAAGATAACTTCCCAAACTTGCCTCTGAAATCTCATCAAGTCTCCCAAATGAGTTTCAAAGTCGATACCAATTTTCCACCGCTCATCCAATCCGGGCAGCCATATGTCACTAAAAGAGGCCTCCTGCCCAATGCAAACCCTTGCAGCCTCGCGCCGGAGTTCTCGACCAACATGACTCCACCCCGTCGACTCGGGCAGCAGCCATTTCTTTATTGCGTAATCAGCACCCTCACAATCCAGAAGATTCAAAGAGAAGAGCTCCTCTGCATATCCATAGTGTTCAGCCTCTGCTTCGGAGAAGGCCAACATAATAGTCTCAGCATGACGCAAAGATATTTCTCTCAAGGTTTAAATCCTCTGAACCGTGTCTCGCCACAGTTCGGCGCGCGAGGTCGGATCAACGACCGCATCCATTCGCCAACAGCTCCCGAGATGCATTAAGTTTAGGAAACCACATCGCCCGCATTCCCGCGACGGCAAGTCCACTTGCTCTCAGACCTTACGCATCGAGAGAGCAATGGGGAGAATCCTTGAGATATAACCACTGGACCCCGCTTTGGGCAAGTCGCTGCACCACCTCCAGCGTCGCGACCATACCATGGTCGTTGTCTATTAGGGCTGTACCCTGCATTGAAAGCCCAATAATAAAAGACGAAGAGAATATCGCCTTCGGCTCATCCCGCCCTTCGATCAGAGCAAACTTCGGGCCGGGAATACTTCGCTTTAATGCATCGATCTCCTCCCGCTCAAAATCATCCTCGATGGTTGACAGCGGTTGGTAGGCAATCCACCCATCCTCTGGACCTCCAGCGGCCGTTGCGACGAACCGGCCGCCAGACTCCTCTTGGACCCTGCCAAGCGACTCAAGCGAACGTCGGATGCGCTGCTCTCCATCTTGGTCGCCAAAGATCAGCACAAATGAGAACATCACAACCCCTTTGATTTTATATATTCAATCAAGCTTTCAAGGGTCTTAAAAACTCTCACACCAGAACGTTCCAACCC
>JAGIAF010000477.1:1446-1656 GCA_017745015.1 Bdellovibrio sp.
GACTACGGATGGCTTCAAATCCGGACCATAGACCATCACCTGTTTTCCATCGCCGATGGTCTCCCCTTGATTCTTAACTTGCGTGGCCGCTCCCTTTCCAGCGCCTAATTCTATCTCAATCACATCTCCGTTCGACAACAGGCAGATCACCCATACCACTTAAACACACCTTCATCGCAGCATTTACAAGAACCATTTACCCTCACATAT
>JAGIAF010000478.1 GCA_017745015.1 Bdellovibrio sp.
AGATAAAGGCATCGCTCTGCTTTTAACTCCACCGTTTGATAAAACACCGCATGATCCCGGATATATCAAAGGTTATGTGCCCGGTGTGCGTGAAAATGGCGGACAATACACTCATGCGGCAATTTGGGTGATGATGGCTTTTGCTGAACTGCGCGACGGCAATCGTACGCTGGAGATGTTCAATATGCTCAATCCAATTCATCATGGACAAAGCAAGGCCGGCTTGCATCGATATAAAATTGAACCCTATGTCGTGGCTGCAGATATTTACGCGGTGGAACCTCATACAGGTCGTGGTGGGTGGAGTTGGTATACTGGTTCTGCAAGTTGGTTCTATCGTGCGGGGATCGAGTCGCTGTTAGGATTCCGATTGGAAGGTGAGAAGTTGCATCTTGAGCCGCGCATGCCCGATGCGTGGAGAAGTTTTGAGATCAGTTATAGATATAAGTCATCGCTTTACAGAATCACGGTCAAAAAATCGAAAGATGGAAGAGCCAGCGAGGTGATTCAACTGGTGGATGATGGAAAGATCCATGATGTCACGATTCATGTGCCTGAAGGAAAAGTTACTTTTGCTTCGGAGCCCGATCGTCCGATTTTTTATAGTGGTGAATTAAAGTGGTAAAGCACTGCTCGAAATCGCGCGAGTTCACTTCTTGATAGGATTCTTCATTGTGCTCAATGAGTGTGGTTTCTTTGCGCGTATTAGCGGGACTGTCTTGTTTCTTTTTAGATTTTTTCATGGCTTTATTTCAGGGCTCTTTAGGGTTTAAAGCAAAGAGCTTCCTGTGAGCTCGAAGAGATACAGTACGTGGGACAAATTTTCCCTTAACGCGGCAAGCTATTGGGAATCACATTTGTAAAAATACAATCCCAGGGTGTAGAGAATTAAACATGACTCAAGAATCACTTCTCAGCAAAAAAGAAATCCTAAGAATGATGGCGGGCTTCCGTCGGTTTCGCGAACGTTTCTTTAAAGAAGAGCATTCAGTATATGACAGCTTAGCTAGCGCCGGCCAACGCCCAAAAACGTTGATGATCGCTTGCAGTGATTCTCGTGTTGATCCCGCAATTTTGTTCTCATCGTCTCCTGGCGATATCTTCGTCGTTCGCAACGTTGCGAACTTGGTGCCTCCGTTTGAATCCAATATGGGTTTCCACGGGGTCAGTGCGGCGATCGAATTTGCGGTGGTGAACCTGCAAGTCGAAAATGTTGTGATTCTGGGACATCGTCAATGCGGTGGTATCCGTTCTTTGTTCCAGCCTGAAAACGTCAAAGAAGGCGGTTTCGTGGCGCAATGGATGACGATTGCAAAAGAAGCGAAAGAAAAAGTTCTGGCCGCTCTTCCAGGTCAAGATGTAGATCATCTTTGCCGTGAGTGCGAGAAGACTTCTATTGTGACGTCTTTGAACAATCTTCGCACATTCCCGTTCATTGAGTCTGCAGTCCAGTCGCGTGGCTTGCAATTGATTGGTGTGTACTTCGATTTGGAGCTCGGTCACTTGTCGTTCTATGACGACACTGCGGACACGTTCCGCGAGCTTGATATTACCAAAGCTCATCCTACAGCATAGATTATTTGTATCTACCTAAGGCCTGTTTATTTCTGCCGTGTAAAGGTGGTCAGGACTGT
>JAGIAF010000479.1 GCA_017745015.1 Bdellovibrio sp.
GTCTACTTGTTGGGCGAGGAGTTTATATGTCAGCTTCTAAATTCTATCTTAGTGGTTTGTTAGTTTTGTCTGCTTTTGCGGTGGGTTGCCAGCCTTCCGAAAGCTCCGTGAAGACTACTAATAGAGGTGAACCTTCTGTTGTAATGAAAGGTCAGGCTCTGAACTCCTTCAAGAAGATTAGAAATTCAAAGGCTTGGGATTCTGTTGAGCAGAACAAGATGATGAAATGCTCCTATAAAAAGGATTCATTCGATACGCAGCTTACAGAGGGTCAAACCTTTGTGCGCGAGTATTCATTCAACGGTCTGGCTAAAACAACAGAGACGCTAAAAGTTGTCGCAGTTTCTGTTGGTGAGGTTCATTACGAATTGAATTTGGATAAAACGACAGAGAACGGCAAAGTTAGTGTTGAAAACTATCAATATAAATCAATAGTCACTGCTGATGGAAAGTTTGTAAGCGGCCAACCTAGCTACAGAGTGGGTAAAATGCCCGAACTTGGTAACGGTTGTAAAGCCATCGATACGGGAGCTGACTATAAATGGACGTATGAACTTGGCACTTGGATCGATGGTGAAGGCAAATCCATGCCAGCATCGAAAGAGATCACGCAAAAAGAGCTGACATTAAAATGTCCTGGTAAGGCAGAGCGTAAAGTTCTTTATACATCTGTTAGAATTGAATCTCCAAGAGTTCTGCGAGCTTCGGGATATTGTCTTCCAGAGGTCGTTTCTTCTAGCCAAGTTATCACTACTGAAGAAAACGAGATTCTTTCCACATACACAAGCTTGTTAGTTTCAGCGCCACTTAGAAAATAAATGAAGCCCAAAAGACAAAAAAGCCTGCTCTTCAGCAGGCTTTTTTTATCGAGGCTTCAATTCTAATTCTAGAAGACCGTAGTCGTTTTCTACTCCGACAGAGAAATTCAAGAAGTCGATGGTGCTTTCAGTGCCATTGAATTGCAACCACTGCGACACTGAGCTGAACTTACGCGGTTCGAAGTTGCGATCAATAACCCAGTACAAAATTTCGTAAGCTTTCTTATCTTGTTTTTTATTTACGTATTGGTGAACCAAGAAATGCACGCGATAGATCTTAAGCATGCCTTCCTTTTTGCCGCATACGACATCCCAGTCCCAAGCGTCAGGACGGTCGTAAACATGGGCGCATTTCAAAATGATTTCGCCGTCGTTACTCATCCAACGGAAAGTCACGTCGTCTTCTTTGACCTCTTTGATACCCACTGATGTAAAACCTGGGCGGGGAGCTGCGAAGGAGAGACTAGAAGCAAACAAGATGGAAACTGCGAACAAAAGCTTAAGTGTTTTCATACTCAAAAGCGTAGCAACACTTGTTGATATTAAGAAGAGAATAATTGTTGGGAAATAAAATGAAAGTCAGTTGCGGGAAATAAAAAAAAGGCGCCCGAATGAGCGCCTTTGATGCGGTATTGCTACCAAAAAAATCCCAGGAAGGGATTTTTTCGCGTCAGCCCCGAAGGGGTTGCGGGCAGGAGCCCGCAACAAAAGTGTGTTCG